>NZ_KV817466.1:1087-1352 GCF_001814695.1 Streptococcus sp. HMSC066E07 | reverse complement strand
GCCTGACGGTTTTCAAGACCGTTCCCTTCAGCCGGACTTGGGTAATCCTCCACATATAACAAAATGGACCTTGTAGGACTTGAACCTACGACCACTCGGTTATGAGCCGAGAGCTCTAACCAGCTGAGCTAAAGGTCCAACAAGATCAATTATAGCGGCGAAGGGGATCGAACCCCCGACCTCCCGGGTATGAACCGGACGCTCTAGCCAGCTGAGCTACACCGCCATAGCATCGGGAAGACAGGATTCGAACCTGCGACACCTT
>NZ_KV817466.1:0-987 GCF_001814695.1 Streptococcus sp. HMSC066E07 | reverse complement strand
TTTGATAGAATCGAGACATTATTGTCCCAGGCTCCAGATGTTAAAAACTAACACCTATTTCATCTAATATCAAATAAAATATCGGGAAGACAGGATTCGAACCTGCGACACCTTGGTCCCAAACCAAGTACTCTACCAAGCTGAGCTACTTCCCGTATAGATAGAAAAAATGAAGTCTAAGAGACTTCTTTTCTATGCACCCTAGAGGAGTCGAACCTCTAACCGCCTGATTCGTAGTCAGGTACTCTATCCAGTTGAGCTAAGGGTGCTCTTTCTATGAATATAAATTTATTATATCACAAATACAAAAAAAGTCAAATCTATTTATGCACCCTAGAGGAGTCGAACCTCTAACCGCCTGATTCGTAGTCAGGTACTCTATCCAGTTGAGCTAAGGGTGCTCTTTCCTATGCCGAGGACCGGAATCGAACCGGTACGATTGTTTCCAATCGCAGGATTTTAAGTCCTGTGCGTCTGCCAGTTCCGCCACCCCGGCTTCCTCAAGCGAACGACGGGGTTCGAACCCGCGACCCCCACCTTGGCAAGGTGATGTTCTACCACTGAACTACGTTCGCATTCGCTTCTTTCCTTTAATGCCGGCTACATGACTTGAACACGCGACCCTCTGATTACAAATCAGATGCTCTACCAACTGAGCTAAGCCGGCTTATCTCCTATGCGGGTGAAGGGACTTGAACCCCCACGCCGTTAAGCGCCAGATCCTAAATCTGGTGCGTCTGCCAATTCCGCCACACCCGCCTGTGACTATGACCCGTACTGGGCTCGAACCAGTGACCCTTTGATTAAAAGTCAAATGCTCTACCAACTGAGCTAACGAGTCTCTCTAATGTATCTCTATACACTAAAACGGTCCCGACGGGAATCGAACCCGCGATCTTCGCCGTGACAGGGCGACGTGATAACCGCTACACTACGGGACCTATTAAGCTTTTCCGCTTAAAGAAATGGGAGTTAACGGGATCGAAC
>NZ_KV817465.1:0-2390 GCF_001814695.1 Streptococcus sp. HMSC066E07 | reverse complement strand
TGATCCCTGATGAGGAGACGCACTGATGCTGACTCTCACAGGCACCGTTCGCGCTGCCACCACTCTCGGTGGTGGTGTCAACAAGAAGACCGGCGAGGTCATCCAGCCCCGGTCAGTACTCCAGGTGGAAGGCCTCGACTCCCGCGGCTTGGTGCAGCTCTACACCCTCACGGTTCCCGATCTGACGAAGTACGCCGACCAGGTCGGCTCGCAGATCTCCGTGCCGGTGCGTGCGTGGGCACCTGGCGCGACAGTCAATTTGTCGTACGAGGAAAAGAAGTGAGCGCGGGACGACGCCTTGGGACGGGCCTGCCCCGGCACTTGGCGCCGGCCGGCGCTCTTCCCTTGATACATACAAACAATTGCTCCAAGCCAGCATCCATGCGGGTTTCCGGCTCGTTTGCCTGCGATCAGGGCTTGTCGCCGGACGCCGTCCGGCTGGGCCGCGAGATGCTGGCTGGACCCATTGGGTTCCTCATCGCACGGAGGGCCGCCGATGGAGGAACGACCACCGGATGACCCAAAGGAAAACGCCGACTCTCTGGCAGGAGAAATCGGCGTTCAGGGCATCGAGGCACTACCCCGAAGGGTTCAGAGATATGGAGCAGCTAAAGCAGGCGCTCTCGACGTAGCGGAGTTTATCAGCGGGCTTGGAGGCCATCAAGGCTTAGCACGGCGGGTCGGCTCGTGTGGGGACTATTTGATGTTCCGGCACTACTTCACCGTCGACGAAGTGCGGTTGCATGCAGCTTCGCTTTGCATGAAGCATCTCCTATGCCCCCTGTGCGCCATCAGGAGGGGCAGCAAGGCCCTCAAAAGCTACCTGGATAGGTGGGAGGTGCTTAGAGGGTCGAACGCCTCTTTAAAGCCCTTTCTCGTGACTCTGACCGTTAAGGATGGCAATGACTTGGCTGAGCGTTTTAAGCACCTCCATCGTGGCCAGCGAGAGCTATGGATGCGGAAACACCGTGCTCGCGGCTCTTGCCTCGATGGTGTTATGGGTGCTGTGTGGTCGTACGAAGTGAAGCGCGGCACAGGTTCTGGGCTCTGGCATCCGCATCTGCACATGATCGCGATCGCTGAGCATCAGCCTGACCAGCTGCAGCTCTCGGCTGAGTGGAAAAACATCACTGGTGATAGCCACGTGGTGGACGTACGGCCGATCAGCCAGGAGGATCCTGTGAGTGGCTTCCTCGAGGTGTTCAAGTACGCGGTGAAGTTTTCGGATCAGCCTGTTGAGGACACGTGGCACTGCTACGAGACCTTGCGCGGAAAGAGACTCATCGGATCTGCTGGCTGCTTCCGTTCGGTGGTGGTGCCGGAGCAGCTCATTGACGAGCCCTTCGACGACCTCCCCTTTCGCACCCTTTTTTACCGCTACCTGACCGGTCGCGGATACGACCTTCAGAGGAGGAAAGATCGACCCGCCTGAGTGCACGGATGAATGTTCTTCGCGGGGCAGGATATGCGAGGTGCTAGCACCTCGCTCAGGCTGATTCACGCAGAGCGTTCAACAGCGAAAGCGGCCCCGGTGAGTGCGTCAACACCCACCGAGGCCTAACCAAAACCCATCTGTGTTGGAGATGAAAAATGGCTGAGAAGAAGTCTATTGCGCCCGAGCTGGGCGAAGCTGAACGCGAGATCCACGGGCCTCTGGCCGAAGCCCAAGCGTTGATCGAGATCTGGCGCAGCTCGAATCCCGACGAGGCGTCGTTTTGCTGCCTCGCGGTATCCACCCTGTCTCGCCTCTGTGATCGTTTTGACACCTACCAACACCTGCTGTTGAAGCATGGTCGGCCGGCATTCGCCGAGACTGACTACGGCGTCCTGGGAGACCCGGTGGAGGATCAGCCAGCGGCCTAAGGGGGTATGGGGGGTATGCCCCCCATGCAGAGCCACGGCTCTCACGCCAACGCAGCGATGCGCCGCGTGCCCAGCGCCCTCCCCTCCCCTGCCCGTCTTCGCGCATGCAAAACAGGCTGCGTGGACCACAAAAAGGGCTCTGAATTCGTATCCTGCACGCGTAAGGCTTTACATCGGCCTTTCGTCTGGTAACAATTGTCGTTCCTGCAACCTTCAATTGGAGCCGATGTGGACCTTGATTCCCTCATCCAGCATAAAGCTCTCGACGAGCTTTACAAACGTGGCAACTACGGCCTGATGGATCACTTCCTCAGAGACCCGGAGACTGCCGAGCAGCTCAAGCTGAAGAAGCTGCAATTCGACGTTCACCCCGAGCTGTTCAGCGACGTGGAAGATGTCTGCCAGCTGCTCGACATGAGCAAGCGTGAGTTCCTCACGGCCGCCACGCTGCAAGCCGTCAAGCTCGCGCAGGAGGCCATCGAAAAGCACGGTTTGATCCCTGATGAGGAGACGCACTGATGCTGACT
>NZ_KV817464.1:62483-142888 GCF_001814695.1 Streptococcus sp. HMSC066E07 | reverse complement strand
TGAAAAGTCTAACTTAATTTGACAATTTAGGAAACATAAACGAGATGATTCGTTTTGTAAAGATTTTATCATAAAATACATTAGCGTTTTATGGTGGAAAGGAGGAAAACTTCCCCTCTGATATACCAATACATATCTTCATTATATAATTTTAAGGAGGAAAAATCTCTTGCTAACACTAATTATTTTCGCACCTTATTTTCTAGTTTCTGGTTTTGCGATTTATTTAGTTCGTAAAAAATCTGGAAAATAAACTCTTGCAGGTTTATATTAGTTATGGCAGCCCAGCTGATATAAACCTCTTCCTTTCTTGGGCTTAAAAGGAGAAAAATATGCTTCCACAAAACATTCAAAAACAGACAGATATAACACCGCACCTTGCTAATCCATTTCAGCTTGAAGTTGCACGAGCTCTTTCGAAAGATTTGGCAGTGTTACAAAAGAACCAACTTCTTACTGCGGATATTCTCAATAAGATTGGTGATTTATCGAAACTTGAAGCAGATATTATTGCGAAATATCCAAAGGCTCAGGAGCGAATAGATTTTATTCTAAAAACATTTACGCTTGTTGCAGCTGAAAGAATAAAGTGAGGTTTCTTATGAACGAGTTAATTTTGCCAGTTGTAGTTGGGGTATCTACTGGTTTTGTAGCGGGTGTTCTCGCTTGTGTAGTTTACGCTTTTTCGAAAAGCGCAAAAAAGCCACCTCGCAAAGTAAAGCCAGAGAATCTCCCTCCAATTTATACGGATGAAGAAATAGAACTTACACGATTTCTTGAAGATAAGCAAGCTATCAACGAGGCTTTTCTCTACGCACAAGCCGAATTACTTAAAGAGCTCCATAAATTCTAACTCAGGATATTTTGAAAGGAGGTGATGTTTAAAAAACAACACCGGAACAAACGCGCAAAAAATAAGCACTTTCACCTCTGTTACATTCTTTCGCATCGCTTTTAAAGTTTTGATGAAAAAGTTTGAAATATTTGAACTTTAAGAGTATGCTCGTTCTTGAAAAAGAAAGGAAAAAATTATGACTACACAAATGCAACATCAAAGTAAGAAATACAAGGTTATCCTCGCCGACCCACCTTGGGATGTTCAACAAAAAGGAAAACACGGCGCAATTAAGCATTATAATTTAATGACCTTAGACCAAATTAAATCCATGCCTATCGCCGACCTTGCTGACGAAAATTCAGCTTGTGTGCTGTGGGTAACAAACGCTACAATGGAGGCAGGATTTGATGTTTTGAGGGCTTGGGGATTTAAACCAACAACCAGTATTTTCACTTATCTCAAAGGCGGAAATTTAGGTTTAGGTCACTGGCTTCGTTCTAATACTGAACATGTGCTTATTGGAATTCGTGGAAAATTAGACCGCAAAGTGAAAAATCAGCCAAACTGGGGATTTTATCCACGCCTTGAACATAGCCATAAACCCGAGGAATTTTTCGAAACGGTTGAACGACTTTTCGACGGACCGTACCTTGAACTCTTTGCTCGCAGACCACGGCACGGATGGGATTCTTGGGGCAATGAAATCGCAAGTCCTTGCATTATCCCGAATTACCCCGTTCCAAATTATGTTGAAAACCCTATCGACTTCACTCCAAGAGAAGGCTGTGATGAAAATTGAAAAAACTACTTGCCTACACCTTCACTATATTTTCAGTAGCTTTCCTCATCAACTGGGCAGTCAAACTACTACTTGAAGTTTGGGGTTGTCTACTTATCGGTTGTGGAATTTTCTCCACTATTTACACCACCTATCAAATTATTAAAAAGAAGAACGAATGGAGATAGAATGAAAAGACCAACCTCGTTAAGTTGGCTAGAAATGAACTGGGAGCGCCCTTTCGAATTTAAAACTGTTTGCGATATGGTTGTTCATCTTTCTGGACTAACTGGGCGAAAACCCTTTGTCTGGGAAGTTAGAATAACTACAAACTGTATAAAATTTTTACTCGGCTTTGATTTAACAGATGAGAATAAACTCAAAAAACTCTTCTCTGCTCATAATAATGTTCAATTTTCGAAACCACAAAATCGGCGTTCAAAAATAGTAATTGCCAGTCGGATTAAAATTCACCAACAGCACTTTTCACTAAAACTTGATAATATCGAGAATATGATTCGAAGTTTTCTTGCGATTCATTCAACATTGAAAAAAGATGAAGAAATCACGCTCCAACTAGTAATTGGTAAAAGTCGTGCGCCAAGCCCAATTCCAAAACATTTGCCAAATTTAAACAGTAGCTGGTTTCAAAGATTGACTTCGAATATTCCACCGCTCTCACCAGAAAGCCAAAAACTGATGAAAGAAAAACTTCATTATGCGAATTTTCAAACGGTGATTCGGCTAGGGATTCGCACTCCAGAAAAAGCTCGCCAAATTACGCTTCATAACCAAGCGATGGCAAGCCTTCGAATTATTGAATCAAATGGTGCAAGCTTTAGGTTTCAAAAAATTAATCCAAAAGAAATAGATGACGTAGAAATGCCATGGTCTCCCCAGACTCACTTATCTGCCATTGAACTCGCAAGTTTGCTAATGCTCCCTTCAGGCGAAGCAGATATGCCGACTTTTCTTAGTCATCCTAAAACTATTATACCACCAATTGCTTACAAAATACCAGCGAAAAAATATTTACGAGCTTTTGGTAAAACATTAGAAAGCACGGAAAGACCACTTCATATTCCTTTACAAAATGCTTTAACTCACACTCAAATTTGCGCACCAACTGGGGCTGGAAAATCTGTCGTCATGACCAATCTCGCCCTACAAGATATTGAAGCTGGACGAAGTGTGGTTATTATAGATGGAAAACAAGATACGATTACCCAAATTTTGGAACGAATCCCAGAAAAACGAAAAGAAGATGTGGTTGTTTTAGACCCGTCTTCCACTCGTTTTGTTGGAATTAATATTTTTGATTTAATCCACCATGGAGTTTCAGCTGAGTTAGTTACGGATATGTTGCTAAACATTTTCGAAAAAATTTTTCCAGAAAATTTTGGGATTCGAAGTCGAGATGTTTTATTGGCTGGAATATCAACTCTCGCTAAAACGCCAAATGCAAATTTAGCAATGTTGCCAACATTACTTACAAACAAAACCTTTCGCCAACAGATTTTAAAAAATATTGACGATCCATTGGGGTTAGAGAGTTTCTGGAATTATTACGAAAATCTTTCTGAAGCTGAACGCCAACAACTTATCGTCCCAAGTTTAAACAAACTTCGCCAACTTTTTAATCGCCCAAGCTTGAGAGCTATTTTAGGACAAAGCAACCCAAAGTTTTCGCTGATGGAGATTTTTACTTCTCGCAAAGTTGTTCTGATTAACTTAAATAAGGGCATTCTTGGCGCAGAATCGGCGAGGTTATTAGGAAGTATTATAACTGCCAGCCTCCACGCCTTAACTCTAAAACGCGCCCAAATTTCGCCCGAAAAACGCTACCCTGTGTTGATTTTATATTGATGAATTCCCTGCCTACATTTCTGTGGCGGAAGATTTTGAAGAATCACTGGCGATGGCACGTTCACTAGGAGTTGGATATATATAAGCTCACCAAACGCTTTCCCAACTTCCAATATCGCTAAGATTTGCTATTGAATCCAACTGTAAAAATAAAATAATTTTCGGATTAGGAATGAGTGATGCTCATGAAATAGCACGCCAAACAACTGAACTTTCCGCTGAGGATATTTATTCCCTACCTCCATATCAAGTCTATGCAAAAATTCCAATGTTTGGAAATCACTATAAATGGATATCGGGGCAAACCAATCCACTCTCACCAGCCACTCGTGATGGTTCGAAAATATTCTTAAATAGCTTGCTAAAATATGGCGCTCCACTGGAAGAAGTTGAACGAGAGTTGATTGAATTATCCCTAACGAAAAAACAGCCCACAGCCCAACAATCAACAGATTTTAGCCAAAATCTGGGACGACGGAAAAAAGGAAACGCATGAGTAAATTGCAGATTATTCATTCGCACCGCTTTTCTAATCGCCACGCTAAACAATCCGCACAACACCGCCGATTGAGGGCAAAATTCGCACACGACTTATATCGTAATTCTATACGATATTTTTATCACGGAGGCAAACTTATGACCAATCAACAATGGGAAGTTTTACATTTTCTGGCAGATGCTCGCATGGCAACAAGTTCGCAGATTGCTCACTTAATTTTTGCGAATTTTTCGACACAACGAGCTAGAATCCGTAGAGCCAATCTTATAACCAAACAACTTAAAGAGGCTGGATTAATCTATCATCAACCTCGAAAAATCGGTGGCTGGACAAAAGGCAGTGCTTCGTATATTTGGAGCCTCACATATAAAGGTTTCAAGAAACTTAAAGAGCAAGATGAATCCATTTCACTGCGCTTTCGAAATAAGGTAGATTTTAGCCGAAACCATATTGAACACACCTTAGCAATTACTGAGATTTTTGTAGAATTGAAAGAACTGGAGCGATTAGGAAAAATTCAAATAGAAGAATTTTGCTTCGAGCCGAAATCTTGGAGATATTATTCAGATATCGGTGGTTCGAGCTTAATTTTAAAACCAGATGCTTTTGCGAAAATTACCGTTGGTGAATATGAAGATTTTTTCTTTTTCGAACTCGACCGTTCGAGTGAATCGCCGACCAGAATAGTGAATACTTGTAAAAAATACATCCACTATTATAATACTGGGATTGAACAACGTATCAATGAAGTTTTCCCTTTTGTGCTTTGGATTGTACCAGATGAACGCCGAAAACAAAATATAACAAATGTTATTCATTCGAAATTAAATAATTTTTAGCAAATGTTCCAAGTGATAACATTAGACGATTTTTCGAACTTTATCCAAGGAGGTCAAAATGAAACAAGTGAAACCAACCGATGAAAAAAGCGAGGTAAAAATCGGCAAAACCATTTACATTGTGCAGAGAGAATTTGTGGGAAAATGTTCCCTGCAAGAACTTCTCGAACGGCTGATTTTGGCGAAAAAATAAGGCTCAAAAGACTGGACTTCTTGGCTGGTTTGAGGTATCCTGTCCATGGGTTATAGGTGTAATTGAAAGGAGACACTTATGGACACAAGCACATTGACAAATCAGATTCCAGATTGGACAGAAGTAGATTTCGAAAATATCACGAACATTACCGTTGTCTATTGCCGACTCAGCCAAGAAGATAGTCGGGCAAGCGAGAGCGATTCTATCCAAAATCAGAAGAAATACTTAGGAAACTTCGTACAAGAAGAAAATCTACAAAATCCAATTTTCTTTGTGGATGATGGTTACACTGGGACAAATTTCAACCGCCCTGCCATTCGAAAAGCTTTGGAGTTAGTGGAGCGTGGTTTGGTGAAAAACTTCATCGTAAAAGACGCTTCCCGGCTCGGGAGGTCTTATGTAGAAGTTGGGCAAATAACAGAAATGCTATTTCCCGATAACGACGTGCGGTTTATCTCGGTTTCGGAAGGAATGGACTCCAGTAAGCAATCTGATATGGATGCTACAATTATGCCAATTCGAAATTTGTTCAACGAATTTTACGCACGAGATATCTCACGAAAAGTTCGAGTTGCCCAGCAAGCAATGGCAAAAGCTGGCGAACGACTCTCTACCAATCCGCAATATGGCTACAAAATTGACCCGAATAATTCGAAAAAATGGGTCGTGGATGAATTTGCTGCAGAAATCGTGCGAAGGATTTTTCGAGAAGCCAAAATGGGTAAAAGTCACTCTGAAATTGCTCGTGGACTTCAAAAGGATAAAATCGAAACGCCCTCTTACCGCCGAATGACTCTGGGTGAAAATACACCTAATTTAAGCCATTTGCGTTACGGTTGGGGTTCGGCTATGATTTCGAAAATGCTCACTCGCCATGAATATCTGGGACACACTGTGAATTACCGTAGCACCACTAAATCCTATAAAAACAAGAAGAAGATTAGAAACGAGGAAAAAGATTGGTGGATTTTCGAAAATACACAAGAAGCTATAATCGACCAAGAAACCTTTGATGCTGTTCAAAAAATTCGCAAGCACAAGCGCCGACCACCTCTTAAAAAATGGGCTGGAAAAGCTGGACACGAGAACATTTTGGCTGGATTGCTATTTTGCGCAGTTTGCGGAAATAAGCTTTATTTCTGCGCTTCAGAAAAATGTGGAAGGAATGCCGACCACTACAAATGTAGTCGCTATTTCAAAATGTTTAACGCCTGCGATGTTTCTAATTACGTTCGAAAAGATGCTTTAGAGCACCTGATTTTAACTGATGTGAATTCCCTTTTGGAGGAATTCAAAATCAATAAGGAATCACTGCTGGCAAGTTTAGGTGAAAAATTCCAGCTCCAAGCTAATGAAGAAATTCGAAAAAAGAAACGCAAACTTTCCAAAACGCAACAACGAATTTTCGATATTGACCGAATTATCCAGAAAATTTATGAAGACAATTTGAACGGTAAACTATCGGATGAACGTTTTAAAACGATGAATGCGAATTACGAAACCGAACAAGCTGACTTGCGGGAAGATTTCGAAAACCTACAAAAAGAAATCTCACAAAACGAAGAAAATGGCGTAAATTTAGAGCGATTTATCTCGATTGTGGAAAAATATAGCCACCTTGAAAAATTGACCGTAGAAATTGCCAATGAATTGGTGGAGCGGATTTTGGTTCACCCAGCTCAAGGCAGAGGAAAAACTGCAACAAGAAAGATTGAGGTTTATTACAATTTTATCGGCAAAATAAAAAATGAGTAGCGATAAAAAGCTACTCAAATATTTAATAACAAATGACTGCTGTGTGGGTGGAGGCGCCCCCGCAAGGGTGATTAGGTGCTCTTCCGAGCTTGAACAGTGAATGAAGAGCCCAATCATAGTGCCTTGCTGTGCAAGGCTGATTTCCCGCCTTTAACAATTCACTGAATTGTTGGAGCTACGTTATTCGTTTATTACTAAATCTAATAGAAACTGGGGCAATTTTTGCCCAGTCTCTCCTTTTTCCTGTGATTTTTTAGTTGATAAAGAGGTACATTTTGTCATGATAATATTAAAGCGATTTTACGAGGAGGTGCTTTTATGCAAAAGACCAAAACAATTCTTGTAACTGTCCTACTTATTTTCTTAAATGTCTTTGGACTAATTGCATTTTTAATATTATTCCTTCGCAGTAAAAATAAAAGAAAAGCAATATCGCAGAAAAAGTAACCATTTTGACAAAAAGGTAAATTCAGTCTTTCACCTTTTTATTTAACCCTTGACATTTTTCTTATTTATTTTATAATAGTTACCATATTAAAAAACAAAGGGTTACCATTATGAAAAAATCATTTACACTCGTTTTACCAGCAATTGGCGCAGCTTTGATAGCCGTTTTTGCTCAGATTACTATTCCTATCGGTCCAGTTCCTTTTGCTTTGCAAAATATGGCAATTGGCTTAGTGGCTACTATTTTTCATCGAAAAGAAGCTCTATTAGCAGTCGCTCTTTATCTTCTCTTAGGCGCTATCGGTCTTCCTGTTTTTGCAGGAGGAAGCGGTGGATTTCAAGCACTTGTCGGTCCCAATGCAGGTTATCTCTGGTTTTATTTGTTCTACGCCCTAATAACAGCTAGTCTAACTTCCAAAAATAGCAGCTTTTTGACGATATTTTTATCAAATCTACTCGGAGATGCTTTTGTTTTTGTCGGTGGTGTACTTGGTTTAATGTTTCTAGCAGGTTTTCAACTTGATAAAGCTATTACAGTCGGAGTCATCCCCTTCATTTTACCAGATCTCATAAAACTGATTGCAATTAGCTTTATCAGTAGAACTATTTTTAAAAGCTTAAAAGATCATCCCTACTTTAAAAATTGATAAAGTTGTCTCACTCCCATTATTAGAACTCACGTGTTGTGAGTTCTTTTTACATTACTCAAAAAAATTTTTTCATTTTCTTTTTGACAAAAATGACCAGCAGTCATATAATATTTTATAAAAATGACCAGCGGTCACAAAAGGAGCTCACCATGCCTATTAGAAAAGCAGTCCCAAGCGATATTACCGCACTCAATCATCTTTTAGAGCAAGTCTTGCTTGTACATCATAAAGTTCGACCAGATATTTTCAAAGAGAGTGGTCGCAAATTCAACGATGAAGAGTTGAAAACACTGATGTCTCAGGAAAATACACCAATCTTTGTCTTTGAAAATGAAGAAGGAAAAATTTTAGGTCATCTCTTTTGAATCATTAAAGAACCACAAAGTCTCGCACAAACACCTATCAAAACGCTTTTTATTGAAGACCTTTGCGTTGATGAAAATGCTCGTGGTCAAAAAATTGGTGAGCAGCTCTGCCATTTTGCAGAAGAATTTGCCCAAGAAATTGGCTGTTACAACTTAACCCTTGATGTATGGAATGATAATGTCGCTGCCTTGCGCTTTTATGAACGTTTAGATCTAAAGCCCCAACAAACAATCATGGAAAAAATTTTAAAGAAATAGGAAAAGTGCATGAGTAAGAGAGAAAACAACTGCAATACGAAAAACATGACTAGGCACAACCAAACAATAAGACTGCCCAAAATATTTTTGACTCTCTCTGCAGAAGAAACTACTAAAGGAGCTTTTTATAATGATTTCAAGAAAAATCTACTAAATACAAAAAACGGTTTAAGCCGTTTTTTTATACTCAATTCCAGCCGATTTTATGATAAAATTCCCTCTAAATTTGCAATAATATCCCTTAATTGTTTTTCAAGAATTTCAGGACTAGCAGTGATGCTCATTAGTAGAGTATTTAAAGATTGCTCAAATTGATTAGGAAGAAGATTCGCATGCGCTGCTGCATACGACATCATTCTCTTTTCACCGGGGTGGGTCAATTCATTAACTGCAAAAATAATGTCAAAATAAGATTCTAAAAAGGCTGCAATACGGTGATTGACACTGACAAGGTCTTTTCGTTTTGCTGCTTTTAAAATCTGCGTATCGTAGGACGGCAAATGTCCGGTTAACAAATTAAAATTTCGTGAAATGATGTTGTCTTTTAATTTTTGAGGAAAAGGAACGTCAAACCGTTTTTTCAATTTTCCTAACTCTCCATTGGAATCATAAAGAACCTTGCAGGTTTTTAAATTGTGCCAGAAGCAGGTGGTGTAGCCATTTCCTGCTCGGCACTTTTCGACGACATTTTCAATATCTATCGCAAAATCACGAATGTTCCGATAAAGAATATCAATATCAATGCCATTATTTAAGGTACAGTCGTCTTCCAATTCCCAAAATTGATTGCTTATTTCCATATAAGAACAATATTGGGTCAAAATCAACTTCCGACTGTCTTCATCTGGAATGCTCGTGCAGTAAATATATAAATCATAGTCCGAAGTCTCATCATAAGTTTCTCCGCTACGAGATCCGCCTAAAGCAATCGCTGTCACTTCTGGTAAATTGGAAAATGCTTTCCAAAGTTGTGTAAAAACTGTCATTTTCTCCTCCGATATAAAACTTTTCCTTATTATACATTATATTGCTACAAGAAAAAACTCCTAAACTTCAATTTAGGAGCTTTTCATGTCTTACCGCACTTCTGCACCAATCGTTACTTCAAGAGACTTTTGGATTTTTTCCATATAACGAGCTACTTCCTCATCTTCCAGAGTATCCTCTGGATTTTGGAAAGTTAAGGTGTAAGCCATTGATTTCATGCCGAGTCCCAGTTTTTCACCTGAGAAGACATCAAATAATTTGATATCTGTCAAGCGTTTCACACCAGCAGCCTCAATAGCTTCAACGACTTCTTTGTGACTGATTTCTGCTTTAAGAAGCAGTGCTATATCACGTGTTACAGCTGGGAATTTGGTAATTTCTACAAATGGTTTTGCTGGTTGAATTACCTGTTCAATCGCTGTCAAGTTGATTTCTGCTACATACGTTTCTGGGATATTATAATCCTTAGCAGTTACTGGATGAACTTGACCGACAAAACCAATGACTTGTCCGTCTAGTGAAACAGTCGCTGTACGACCTGGATGCATACTAGTTAATGCTTGCGTCGCTGTGTACTCTACTTTTAGACCCAGACGGTCAAAAAGTGCTTCCAGAATTCCTTTTGCATAAAAGAAATCAACTGGTATAGCAGATGTTTGAAAATCCTTTTCAGTAACCAAACCTGTCAAAGCAAAGGCAAAGCTGTTAATTTCAGTTGGCAATTCTTCCTGTGGATTCCCCTTTTGCTCGAAGACTTTTCCGATTTCATACAGAGCCAAGTCCTTATTTTTACGTGCTACATTATAGGCAACGGTATCCAAAATGCCAGCTACCATATTTTGACGAAGGACACTACGATCTACTGTCATCGGCCACATCAGCTCTGTCAAGTTACTTGGGTTGGTGCTGAATTGCACAGCTTTTTCAGGAGTGGTCAAAGCATAGGTGATAACTTCTGTCAAACCAGCACCTTCTGCAACTGTACGAACTTTGCGACGAAGTTTTTGGGTTTCTGTCAATTGACCAGCTGTTCCGTCACCTTTTGGAAGAGTTGCTGGTAATTTATCATAACCATAGATACGCGCAATTTCCTCATAAAGGTCTGCTTCAATATGAATGTCCCAACGACGGCGTGGTACGCTGACTGTGAATTCCTCTGCATTGCCAGTAAGACCAAAACCAAGACGGCGGAAAACATCTTCAATATCTGTATAAGTTAATTCCGTTCCAAGTACACGATTGACATCTGCCAATGTTGAAACAACTTCAACATCTGATGTGTCCACTTGACCTGCTGAGACGATACCGGCTTGTACCGTTGCACCTGCAAGATCTGCAATCATACTAGCCGCAGCATCTAGAGCTTCTGTTACTGTCGCTAGGTTAATTCCTTTTTCAAAACGAGAAGATGATTCTGAACGAAGATTGAGACGCCCGCTTGTCTTACGAATAGAAGTTCCGTCAAAAACTGCTGCTTCAAGCACTACACGCCTTGATTGAGGAGAAATTTCTGTTGCAGCTCCACCCATGACACCAGCAAGAGCGACTGGCTTATCTGCTACCGCAATCACAAGATCGCTCGTCTCTAAGTCGCGCTCTTCGTCATCAAGAGTTACTAATTTTTCACCCACATGCGCTTTGCGCACCACAATTTGATTGCCCTCAAAAGTATCTAAATCAAAGGCGTGCATTGGTTGTCCAAAGTAAAGTAGAATATAATTTGTCACATCTACTACATTGTTGATAGGACGAATCCCTGCATTCATCAGCAGATTTTGAAGCCATTGCGGACTTGGAGCAATGGTTACATTTTCCAAAATACGTGCTGCATAAAAAGGCGCCTTGTCCGTTTCAATCGCAACAGAGAGCTGTTCTCCAGCTTGATCTTGTGTTTCCAACAACGGAAAATCTTTAAAATGAACTGACTTGTCGTAGATAGCTGCTACCTCATACGCTACTCCACGCATTGAAAGCGCATCTGCACGGTTCGGTGTGATAGAAAGCTCAATAATTTCATCATCTAAGTCAAGGTAAGGAAAAACGGAATCCCCCGGCACAGCTTCTTCTGGCAGGATTTGAATGCCATCAGAAAATTCTTTTAGAACAACCGAGTCCGAAATGCCTAATTCTCCAAGAGAACAAATCATTCCAAGGGATTCTAAACCACGGATTTTTCCCTTTTTAATCTTATAATTATCTGCAATACGAGCTCCTGGAAGAGCTACCATAACCTTGATTCCTGCTCGTATATTTGGAGCGCCGCAAACGATTTGTCGAAGCGCTTCTTCTCCAACATTCACTTGACAGACATGGAGATGTGTTTCAGCTACATCTTCACAGCTAATCACTTCACCAACTACAATTTTTGACAATCCCTCAGCAGGAGAGCTGACCCCTTCTACTTCAATCCCTGTCGTTGACATTTTTTCAGCTAATTCTTCACTCAGAACAGTTACGTCAACTAGTTCTTTTAACCATTTATAACTTACTAGCATAATTCATCTATATGAGTGCATAGAAATCTTTGAGAACTATTGTTTCTGCTCAAAAATTTTGCCTCATATTACTTCCTTTCTTTTTGAGGCTGGGACAAGTACCCAAGCCAAGTGCTTTTTCGCTTAATTTAATTCTTTCCGAATGAGCCAGTCAATATCAACCGTTTCACCAGTCGCATACTCATGCTCACTAAAACGTTCAAAACCATATTTAAAGTAAAAGTTTTGCGCTTTGAAATTCTTTTCCCAAACACCTAGCCAAATCCACGAAAACTTTCGTTTAGTAGCTTCTTGCATGGCAAAATTAAACATTTCCTTGCCAAAGCCCTGTCCTTGATAAGGTTTCAAAACATAAATCCGATGAACCTCAAAAGCATTCTCCATTGAGTGTTCTGATTCTACTGGCTCAGTCTGTGCTTGCCCCCAGTTAAATTTGAGAAAGCCAACAATCTTTTCTTTCTCATCTAGTGCAAAATAAGTCTCCGACTCTACTTGCGCCAAATCCTTCTGAATCTGCTCAAGGGAGAGTTCATGAGTAAAATAATCTTGCATATCTTTCACTTTGATATAAGGGCCGAAAGTTTCTTGATAAGTTTGCACTTCCAGTTCTCGTAGAACTTCAACCTGTCCTTCTTTTACTTTTACTAACATAGCATTTATTTAAATTGTTCTGAAAAACGAACATCACCTTGATAGAAGCCACGAATATCATTGATACCGTAACGCAGCATAGCCACCCGTTCTTGACCCAGTCCAAAAGCAAAGCCAGAATAAACATCAGCATCAATGCCACTCATTTCAAGGACACGAGGATGCACCATTCCAGCTCCCATAATTTCAATCCAGCCAGTCTTTTTGCAGACATTGCAGCCTTGCCCACCGCATTTGAAGCAAGAAACATCCACCTCAACAGATGGCTCTGTAAACGGGAAGTAAGATGGACGCAGACGAATGCTGCGGTCTTCCCCAAACATCTTTTGCACAATGAGCTGCAATGTCCCTTGAAGGTCTGCCATAGAAATATTTTTTCCGACAACTAAACCTTCAATTTGATGAAATTGATGAGAATGCGTCGCATCGTCCGTATCCCGTCGGAACACACGCCCTGGCGAGATCATTTTTAGAGGCCCTTTAGAAAAATCATGAGCGTCCATAGCACGAGCTTGAACTGGGCTGGTATGAGTACGCAGCAAAATTTCTTCTGTAATGTAGAAAGTATCCTGCATATCACGTGCTGGGTGGTCTTTTGGTAAATTCATTCGCTCAAAGTTGTAATAGTCTGTTTCAACTTCAAAACCATCTACGACTTGATAGCCCATACCGATGAAAATATCTTCAATTTCTTCACTTGTTTGGCTAAGAACATGACGATTCCCAGCAGAAATTTTCCGGCCGGGAAGGGTGACGTCTACAGACTCACTCGCCAACTGATTGGCAACTTTTTGTTCTTCCAGTAACTTTGCCGATTCTTCAAAAGCAGCAGTCAACACATCTCGTGCTTCATTGACATGTTTCCCGATAATCGGACGCATATCAGCAGAGACATCTTTCATACCTTTTAAAATTTCTGTTAAAGAGCCTTTCTTTCCAAGGACAGAAACACGCAGATTCTGCATTTCTTTTTCATTTTCAGTTGAAATTTTTTTCAACGACGCCAGCGTTTCTTCTCTAAGCTTATTTAATTGTTCTTCAATGGTTGACATAATTCCTCCAAATATAAAAACCGCATGCCAAACTCCATAAGCGGAGCGTTGACACGCGGTACCATCCGTTTTTATCTGGTTTTCCAGACCTTAATTTTCAATCCTTTTGCAAGTGAATTCACCTAGATTCCATCTAAAGAGCTCTCAGTCTCTGGCTCTTCTCCCTGTCAAACTTCCCCCAAGCTACTAGTCTTGCGGATTCTTATTTAATTAATTGGTATTATACCAAATTTTATAGGACTTGTAAATAGACCTTGTTTAAAAATGCAATCGTACTCAACATACATTACAGGCAGCAGTCAATTCTATACTAGCTCGCTCAAGTATTCGTAGCGCTCATATTTCTCCAAAAGTAAATCGTTTTTGCCATCTAGTTCTTTTTGAAGTTTAGCGAGTCGACCGAAGTCCGAAGCATATTCCTGCATTTCCCGCTCAATAGCTACAATTTCCTCCTCAAGCTTCTCTATATCTCCCTCAATAGACTCCCACTCCTGTTTTTCAAAGTAGCTTAAGCGCTTCTTTTCCTCTCGCACTTTAGCTACTTTTTCCTTTTCAGGTTGTTGGGAAATGGCAGATCTCTCTAGTTCAAACGCCTTTTCATCCAGATAATCAGTATAATTACCGAAATATTCTCTGATAGTTCCCACTTCAAAAGCTAAAATCTTATCTGCTACTTTATCAAGGAAATACCGATCGTGACTAACAGTCATAACTGGGCCAGCAAAGCTTTGCAAAAAATTTTCCAGCACCGTTAATGTCGCAATATCTAAGTCATTAGTCGGCTCATCCAACAGCAAAACATTCGGCTTTTCCAACAATAACTTGAGAAGGTAAAGCCGTTTTTTCTCTCCTCCAGACAATTTTTCAATCAAAGTTCCATGAGTGGAGCGAGGAAAGAGAAATTGTTCTAGCAGTTCAGCAATAGATGTCGTCCCCACAGATGTCTTAACTTCTTCTGCGACTTCCTGCAAGAAATTAATAACGCGTTTGGATTCGTCCAACCCTTCAATTTGCTGTGAGAAATAAGCCACACGAACCGTCTCACCAATGATCAATTGACCAGATTGAGGTGCTAATTTCCCAGCAATTAGATTGAGCAAGGTAGATTTTCCAACACCATTATCC
Organism: Streptococcus sp. HMSC066E07; assembly: GCF_001814695.1. Classification (NCBI taxonomy): domain Bacteria; kingdom Bacillati; phylum Bacillota; class Bacilli; order Lactobacillales; family Streptococcaceae; genus Streptococcus; species Streptococcus sp. HMSC066E07. Next base: position 128,087 of record NZ_KV817464.1, on the reverse strand, counting down.
CCCACAATCCCAATCCGATCTTTATTTTGAACCAGCAAGTTAAAATGAGAAAGGAGCTTCTTGTCACCATAAGCAAAGTCCACATCTTTAAATTCAATCACTTTCTTCCCAATACGACTGGTCTCGAAATTCATTTCTAAGTCTGTCTGAGTTGCTTGATTAGATAAATCCTTTTTCAAATCTTGAAAACGATTGATTCGAGCTTGTTGCTTGGTTGCTCTAGCCTGTGGTTGGCGACGCATCCAGGATAATTCCTGTTTATAAAGCCGCTGTTTTTTATGGAGAAGGGCAGCATCTCGTTCGTCTTGTTCCGCCTTCAAACGGACATAATCTTGATAATTTCCTTGATATTCAAGTAAATCCCCGTTGTCCAATTCAAAAATTCGTGTCGAAACATGGTCTAGAAAATAGCGGTCATGGGTAATGAAAAGAACCGTTTTTTTGGAATTCTTCAAAAAATTCGTCAACCATTCGATACTATCAATATCCAAATGGTTGGTCGGCTCATCAAGAAGCAATAAGTCATAATCTCCTAACAAGACTTGCGCCAATTGCACTCGGCGTCGCAAACCACCTGACAGGTCGCCGACCTTAGCAGATAAGTCATTTAAACCCAGTTTAGACAAAACAGTCTTAACTTGACTTTCAATTTCCCATGCTTGAAGAGCATCCATTTCAGCCATAATCTTCTCTAAACGAGATTGATTGCTTTCGTCATAGTTAGACAACAATAACTCATACTCTCGAATGAGCTGCATTTCTCGCAGATTGCTAGATAAAACCGTATCTAGTACCGTTTTGTCGTCATCAAAGTGCGGTTCTTGGGTTAAGTAGCCAATCTTATAGCCCGATTTAGCAGAAAAAGGATTGACATCCCCGTCAAATCCAGATTTTCCAGATAGGACATTCAAAAAAGTCGTTTTTCCAGTTCCATTGACCCCAATCAAGCCAACCCGATCCAAACCATGAATAATAAAGGAAATATTTTTAAAAACAGTCTTATCTCCCATCGTTTTAGTCAACTTTTCAACAATAAAGTCACTCATCTTCTCTCCTCTACAAAAGCTAAAATAGCCTCCAGACGGTTGTCCAAGACACCATTCACAATAGCCGTCTCAATCTCAGTCAAGAGCTGTCCTAAAGCAGGCCCCGGCTTAAAACCAAACTCTTTGATTAACAGGCCACCATTGACGACAATTTCATGTTTATCATGAATCGTTAGTGAATCATAAGTAGAATGAATTTTTTCAAAATCAACCGCTAATCCCTGTGCTTGACGAATTTCTTCTGCTTGTATCATCAGGTCCAGTTCAAAACGATAGCATTCTTCCTTATCCAGAAAATGCCTTTGGCGGATAGTATAAATCGTGACAATTTGCTCTACGCGCTTTTGAAATTCATTTGAAGTTTTCCAATGTTTGAGGAATTTTTTAACATTATTTACTTGAAGAGCCATTAAAAGAGTAGCCCAGGCTTGCTCTGAACTCGTAAATTGAAAATCTACTTTAATATCAAACATCGTTTCCAATTGTAATTGGCTGCTGCGCATGTCAGGCAAATAGTCCGTTGCACCACTGGCAAGCAGACTTTTCAATCCTTTACGCCAATAAGACGCTGTCAGTAGTTTGTCAAATTCAATGAAAGTCCGCTCCACAGAAATTTTTTCTAATAGCGGCGCACACAGTTTCATAGCCTGAAATGTGTCTGTGTCCAAATCAAAACCTAAAGCTGCCTGAAAACGAAATCCTCGCATGATGCGCAGAGCGTCTTCGTTGAAACGTTCCGAAGGTGTTCCTACAGCACGTAAAATCTGATTTTCTAAATCAGCTAACCCTGCAAATAAATCAATCACATTCCCTGCTTCATCCAAAGCCAAAGCATTGATCGTAAAATCGCGCCGTTTTAAATCTTCTTCGAGAGAACGAACAAATGTGACATGGCTAGGTCTGCGATAGTCTACATAGATATCCTCTGTCCGAAAAGTCGTCACTTCGTATTCATGATTGTCTTCTAAGACTAAAACTGTCCCATGCTCAATTCCGACATCAATCGTTCGCTCAAAAATACGTTTGGTTTCTTCTGGATAACTGGAACTTGCAATATCCACATCATGAATCGGTCGATTCAACAAAGCATCGCGGACCGAACCACCGACAAAATACGCCTCAAACCCGGCATTCTTAATCTTCTTTAATACTGGTAAAGCCTCCTGAAATTCAGAAGGCAGATTTTTTAATCTCATAACAAATATTCCAATCCGTAGACAAGCTCTTTTTTCTTGACCACTTCCTTAATACCTAAATTCACCCCCGTCATGAAAGACTTACGATCGTACGAATCATGACGAAGTGTCAGTCCTTCACCTTGTCCGCCAAAGATGACTTCTTGATGAGCCACCAATCCTGGCAAACGAACCGAATGAATGCGCATGCCGTCTATTTCTGCACCACGCGCTCCTGCCAATATTTCTTTTTCGTCCATTGCACCCTGATGTTTTTGGGGGCGAACCTTGCTAATCAATTCAGCTGTTTTAATCGCTGTGCCGCTCGGCGCATCCTTTTTCTGATCATGATGTAATTCAATGATTTCCACATCTGGAAAATATTTAGCTGCTTGCGCTGCAAATTGCATCAAGAGAACCGCTCCCACAGCAAAATTAGGAGCAATCAAGCCTCCCAGCTCTTTTTTCCGAGAAAGCTCAACTAACTCTTTGATTTCATCCGATGTAAATCCAGTCGTTCCGACCACAGGCGCAAAGCCATGCTCTAATGCAAAACGAGTATTTTCATACGCCACTTTAGGAGTTGTAAAATCAACCCACACATCCGCTTCTACACCACTCAAATCTTCTTTCTGATTAAAAACGGGAACACCAGCTACTTCTTTTTCTGGAGTAAGTGGGTCAAGCAATCCAACGAGCTCTAATGCAGGATCTTCTGTCACCATGTTATAAGCAGCTTGTCCCATTTTTCCTTTGAAACCAGCAATAATGACCTTTATACTCATGGAATTCTCCTTAAATAATCGGAATATAAGCTAAGGCAATACTTCCAGCACCCAGGTGAGTTCCAATCACACTACCAAATGTCGCAATCGGAACCTCTCCGGAAACACCAGCTTCTAACAATAATTGATGTAAATGTTCTGCTTTTTCCAGTGCATTTCCATGAATAATCATCACTTGGTAATTTCCTTGTGCAGTTTGCTCTTTGACAATCTCAATCAGGCGTTTCGTAGCTTTTTTCTCGGTACGAATCTTTTCATAAACCTCGATGACGCCCTCGTCATTAAAGTAAAGAATTGGTTTGATACTGAGCAAGTTTCCCAGAATTGCAGCGCCGTTCGACAAACGGCCGCCCTTTACCAAATGATTTAAGTCATCTACCATGATAAAAGCGCCAATTCCCTTGATTTGAACGTCAAGATTGCTCAGAATTTGCTCAAACGCTAACCCTTGTTCAGCCCAGTTCAAAATATGCTCCACCATCATTCCAAGTGGCGCACTTGTGATTTTTGAATCCGGAAAAGCAATTTCCAAACTTGGAAATTCATCTTTCAAATACTGGATATTTTGATAAAAACCAGAAATTCCACTCGATAAAAACAAACCAATGACATGAGTATAACCTTGTCCTTCTACTAAAGAAAGGATATTTACTAAGCTAGCAATACTCGGTTGGCTCGTTTTTGGCAATTCACTAGAAGCTGCCATTTTTCGATAAAATTCACTAGCAGAAAGATTTTTTCCTTCAATATACTCAACCCCGTCTATACTAACGGGAATATCTAGGATAAATAAATGCTCATTTTCGATGACTTTGCTATCCAAATATGCTGACGAATCAGTAATTACGGCTAATTTCATGCATTAAAACTCCAAATTGATACCTGGTAAATCCAAGGCGATTTCTGTTACTTCATAGGTCAAACGATTTAAGACGGACAAACTTGGACGAGCAAGTTGTTCTACTTCGTCCTGCTCAAATTCACTTGGCTCATTGACAATTTGTCCCATAATATGATTGACTTGTGAGATTGTTCCACTAATTACAAAAGCATCAAAGACAATCATAAAGCTCACAATTACAACGATAGAAGTCACTTGTCCTTCTTGATCTTGATTTAATAATTGAAAATTGACATCCACTTTCGTTTCTGGCGTTCCGTTTTCTTTTTCCCACTCTAAATTACGTGCGTCATAGTGATATTGACTGACAAATTCTTTTTCGCGTTGTAATTCCATTTCATTTCTCCTCAAAATATGCGTTATTAAAATTATAACATATTTTCCAGCGCCTGACTATTTTAATCAGTATGAAAATCATCTCCTTTCAATCTTTCTTTTAGATTAAAAAAGGAGCTGGAGAATTTTTCTCCAACTCCTAGAACGATGAAACTCATCATTATTTATTCAATGGTTTGCGAAGCGCTCCGAATAACACACCACTTACAATTGCGCCAATCAAGATGAAGATGATATAGAGAAAGGCATTTGAAGTAAGTGCAATAACGAAGATACCTCCGTGCGGTGCCATGAGTTTAATACCAGCCATGCCGACAAGTGCGCCTGCTAAAGCTGAACCAACCATAAAGCTTGGAATGGCACGGGCAGGGTCAGCAGCACCAAATGGAATAGCACCTTCCGTGATGAATGAGAGACCCATAACAATGTTTGTTAAACCTGAATTGCGTTCTTCTTCGGTGAATTTGTCTTTGAATAGAAGGGTTGCGACAAAGACTGCAAGAGGTGGAACCATACCACCAGCCATAACTGCTGCCATTACAACTGAACCACCTGTTGAAACAGTTGCAGCAAGAGTTCCTGTACCAAAGATGTAAGCCGCTTTGTTGAAAGGACCGCCCATATCAATAGCCATCATACCACCTACAACGAGTCCAAGGAGGACAGCTGAACTACCAGATAAGCCTTCTAGGAAACTATTCAAGCCAGTATTGATAGCGGCCATTGGAATATTTACCAACAGCATCAAGAAACCAGTTAGCAATGTACCTAAAAGTGGATAAAGTAGAATGGACTTGATACCCTCAAGTGATTTTGGAAGACCACTCAAGGCTTTTTTAAGGAAGTTTACAACGTAACCTGCAAGGAAACCACCCACTAGAGCTCCAAGGAAACCAGAAGGTACACCAGCAAGTGCAAGAGTTGCTTTCCCGCCTGCTGCAAATGGAATTTTACCAAAAGCAAGACCTGCTGAAGCCATACTACCTGCTACAAAACCTGGTGCTAAACCTGGCTTTTCAGCGATAGAATAAGCGATATAACCAGCCAGTACAGGAAGCATAAAGCCAAAGGCCAAACCACCAATATTCTTAAACATTGCTGCCAACTCATGATAAGTACCGAGATTTGCTAATTGATCTTTTGGCACTCCCATTGCTTGGTCAATCAAGAATGCCACCGCAATCATGATACCACCACCGATAACGAATGGAAGCATTTGGCTAACACCACTCATCAAGTGTTTGTAGAATCCACCTGCTGCATTTGTTGAAGAGGAGGCAGCTTTTTTATTGGCTGCATGATACACTTCTGCTTTTCCTGATAGTGCTAAGTTAATCAACTCTTCTGTCTTACGAATACCATCAGCAACCGGGCGGTTAATCAATGGCTTGCCGTCAAATCGATCCATTTCTACAGCTTTATCAGCCGCAATAATAACCGCTTTTGCTTTTTGAATATCTTCTGCGGTCAGTTTGTTTCCGATACCACTAGCACCGTTGGTTTCAACCTTGATACCAACTCCCATTTCAGCAGCTACCTTTTGAAGAGCTTCTTGCGCCATATAAGTATGCGCAATTCCTGTTGTACATGCTGTTACCGCAACAAGGAAATCACCATCTTTGGTTGCTGGTGCTACCGTTGCGGGCTCTGCTGCTTTATCAGACGCTTGGTCAAATAACGCAATCACTTCGTCTGGTGAAGTCACTTGACGAAGTTTATCTGCAAATCCATCTTTCATCAGATATTGGGACAATTCTGCAAGTGCAGCCAAGTGAGTATCATTCGCTCCTTCTGGTGCAGCAATCATGAAGAACAAATCTGTCGGTTGCCCGTCTAAACTTTCATAATCCACACCCTTGTTTGATTTTGCAAAAAGAACGGTTGCTTCTTTTACTGCGGCATTTTTGCTGTGTGGCATGGCAATTCCGTCCCCTAAGCCTGTTGAGGTTAAAGCTTCACGAGCCAAGATTCCTTCTTTGAATGTTTCAAAATCCGTCACATAACCACGGTCAACTAAACGATGAATCATTTCATCAATAGCAGCTGTTTTTTCAGTTGCTTGTAAATCAAGCAACATCACATTTTTTCTCAGTAAATCCTGAATTTTCATATTTTTTCCACCTCTACTTTTTCATATGTTTCGTTAATGAAATCAGCTGTCGCTAAGTCATCAGAGAAAGTCGTTGCTGTTCCGCAAGCTACTCCCCATTTGAAGGCTTCAACAGCATTTCCTGAACGGACAAATTCGCCAGTAAAGCCTGCAACCATTGAGTCACCAGCTCCAACAGAATTTTTTACGATCCCCTTGATTGGTTTCGCAAAATATGCTCCGTCCTTTGTTACCAAAAGCGCACCGTCGCCTGCCATAGAAATAATAACATGTTGCGCACCTTTAGCTAGAATTTCACGAGCGTATTTCTCAATCTCATCCAAATTTTCCAGCTTCGCTCCGAAAATATCACCCAGTTCATGATTATTTGGTTTTACCAATAATGGTTGAAACTCTAGTGAATCAATAAGTGTTTGTCCCTCGAAATCACAAACGACTTGTGCTCCAGTTTGTCTCGTCAGGCTAATCAGCTCTTTGTAGACAACATTGCCTAAATTTTTATTGCTTGACCCTGCAAAGACAACTGTATCTTTCTCTGACAGCCCTAAAAGAATATCTTTTAATGCTGTCAATTGCTCTGGTGAGACAGTCGGACCCGTTCCATTGATTTCTGTCTCAGCATCTGCTTTAATCTTAACATTGATACGCGTATCCTCTGAGACTTGGACAAATTTGGTCGCAATCGCTTCATTTTCCAAGGTATCAGTAATAAATTTTCCAGTAAAGCCACCAATAAAGCCAGTCGCTGTATTGTCAATTCCCAAACGTTTGAGCACACGACTGACGTTGATGCCTTTGCCACCAGCAAATTTATCATCGCTCCCCATACGATTCACGCTTCCAACATTGACCTTATCCAAACGGACAATATAGTCAATAGAAGGATTAAGCGTTACAGTATAAATCATACTTCAATAACCTCCGTTTTTTCTTTTATCTTTTCCAATTGCTCACTGGCACAAGCACTGGTAATAATACTTGCACGTTTGATAGGTGCGACTTTCACGAAAGAGGTCTGACCGATTTTTGAGGCGTCAGCTAAGATATAAGTCTGTTTGGCGTTTTCAAGAATCGCTCGCTTGACTGCTCCTTCTTCCATATCAGGCGTTGTATAGAAATTTTCATCAATCCCATTCATACCAATAAAAGCTTTATTGAAATTCAACTGACCGATTTGGTTCAAAGCAACCCCCCCGATACTAGCATCCGTTGAGCTTTTGACAACCCCTCCGATAATAACCGTTGGAATGTTTTTCTCAACTAATTTTGTAGCATGGTGAATGGAGTTGGTCACAACCGTCATATGTTTGCTTGAAAGCTCATTGATTAACAATTCATTTGTCGTTCCAGCATCAATAAAAATGACATCCTGTTCTTGTATCAATTCCGCTGCTTTTTGAGCAATTCGTAATTTATCTTGAACGTTTTTGATAGATTTTTCTTGATTGCTTTCTTCCTCTTGAAGAAAATGAATACTTTCTGCTCCACCGTGAATCCGACGCAGTTTTCTTTCATCTTCCAATTCATCTAAATCTCTGCGCACTGTTGATTCAGACGTATTTAACAAACGAACTAAGCTATCCAGAGAAACAACTTGATGACGATTGATTTCTTCTAAAATCACCTGTTTGCGCTCTGATTTTAAAATAATTCCACCCCTTCCTGCAATCGTTTACAGATTCATTATACACCATTTTATTTCAAAGTCAAGCATTTTCTTTCAAAAACTATCACTTTTTTAATAAAATAGCAAAATGCAATAAGAAAAGGCTGACATTATCATTCAACCTTTTCTCTTTTATACTGTTATACTGCTATACTGCTGCTTTGATTGCTGCTTCAACAGCTGCTTTTTCTTTGTCAATCAAATCAATACGAGCGGAAATTTCTTTGATTCCCATGCTGATGTTACGGCTGATAGCCAGATTTGATAATTGCGGTTCAAAGAAAGCTTTGTATTCTGCCAAACGTTCATGCGTCTTGAAAGCATTTGCTGGATAAATGACAAATTTATCAAAGCTCATATCTCCACCGAGAGCTGCCTTGATCCAATCCCAGTTTTCACGCGCCCAAGTCCAAATCGTTCCCTGAGTAAAATCATGTTGTAAGAAAGTAAAATACCAACTCATGGCCAAGTCTTGTGGCTTCACAACATCTTTATTTTTCCATTCTTTTAAAAGACGTGTCAATGTTGCTTCACTCTTCGTATAAGACAGAGCCGAAGCCAATTGACGTTGGAAGTTACCATCAACCGTTGCAATGTAGGTTGCTAGATAGTTATCAGTCAATTCTGCTGTCTCATGGTGTTTGATTTGGTTAATCAAAATTTGCAAACGAGTGGCTGCTGGAAGTTTTTCCAAGTTTTCTTGATGTGCTTCAAAAATTTGGCTAGCTTTTTGACTCGCTTTTTCATCATCAGCCGCAATCATATTCGCTACAACAATTTGGCGAACCAATTCATCTTCGTCTGTTTCACCGTCTTTCGCTTCAAATCCAAGTCGGTCAAAGTTAGCTTGATTCAGCTTAACGAGTAATTTCTTGAAAGCAACCTCTGTTTCTGTTCCTTCGTCTACAAAAGTCCGCAAGCTATTTAGTACAGCCTTCACAGCAGATACTACAAGATAAGACTTTTCATTGGTCAATTTTTCGATAACTGGGATTAAGTCTGCAAATGAAACAGAACCAGCTTCAGCCAACAGACGACGTTCTTGTACTACTTGTAACTTACTTGTATTATCCAAGTCCGTAATAGTTGCCAAAATATTGTCTAGCAATTCGCCTTGATAATCAGTAATGTAATGCGCTGTATTTTCCGTATTAAGACGAAGTGCTCCTTCATTTTGAGCTGCAAGAGCTGTATAATTTGGAATTTCAAGCGTTTCTGTTTCTAGGGTATCTGGGATACCAGTCCAATTACTATTCAACGGTACAACCCATAGACGACCTTTTTCTTCTTTTTCTCCAATAAAGAATTGTTTTTGAGAAATTTTGAGAGTGTCATTTTCCACAATCGCTGTCAAAACAGGATAGCCTGGTTGTTCTAGCCACGAATCCATGAAGGCTGCCACATCACGCCCTGAAGCTGCACCGAGAGCATTCCATAAGTCGCGACCAATCGTATTACTGTATTGGTGTTTTGCAAAATAAGCATTCAAACCTTTAGCAAATGCTGCATCACCAAGCCAACGACGAAGCATGTGCATAAGACGACTTCCTTTAGCATAAACAATCGCTGGGTCAAACAAGGTATTGATTTCATCTGGGTGTTTGACTTCCACATGGACAGATTGAACACCGTCAGTCGCATCCCGTTTTAGAGCCAGAGGGACACCACCTGTTTGGAAATCCTCAAAAATGTTCCATGTTGGCTCAATGGCATTCACACAGACATATTCCATCATGTTGGCAAAGCTTTCATTGAGCCAAAGGTCATCCCACCACTTCATTGTAACCAAGTTACCAAACCATTGGTGAGCCAATTCGTGAGCAATCACAAGAGCTACTTGCTGACGGCTTGTAACAGTTGAGTTTTCATCTACTAAAAGATAAACTTCACGATAAGTGACCAAGCCCCAATTTTCCATAGCTCCTGCAGAAAAGTCTGGCAAAGCTACATGCAGAGATTGAGGAATTGGATACTTCACCCCATAATATTCTTCATAAAAGTCAATAGAGCGAACTGCAATGTCTAGGGCAAACTCTAAGTTTGAAGCAGGGTGAGCTTTGGTAGAGTACACGCCGACCAAGGTACCATTCTTCGTTTTTGCTGTAACACCCTGTAAATCACCAGCCGCGAACGCCAAAAGATAAGACGACATGCGAGGAGTCGTTGCAAACTTCCAGATGCCAGTTGCTTTTCGATTTTCTACATCAACTTCTGGCATGTTTGAAAGTGCGACTTCCCCTACTTCTTGGTCAAATTTCAAAGAAAGGTCAAACGTAGCTTTTGCTTCTGGCTCATCTACACTTGGAAAGGCTTCACGTGCAAAATGACTTTCAAATTGAGTAGAAAGAACTTCTTTTTTGACTCCGTCAACGGTATAGTAAGAAGGATAAATCCCCGTCATATTATCTGTAATTTTACCCGTATAAGTCAGCGTTACTTCAACAACTCCTGCTTGACCAAGCTCAACGTAAACTGCTTCATTTTCATTATCTACAGAGAAAGGACGAGCTTCGCCAGCTACCTCAACGGATTGGATTGTCAAATCCTTTTGATGAAGAGAGATTTTTTCTCCCTTTGCTTCCCCGCTAATGCTGACCTTACCTGTGAATGTTTTTTGCTCCCGATTCAAATCTAAAAAAATATCATAATGTTCTGGAACAAATGTTTCAATAAAATGTGCAACTGCTTGCATGTATGTCTCCTTAATAATATAATCTGTAACTATTGTAACATAATTCACGTGTCCTAACACAATTTCTCTATCGTTTTCCTCATTTTGTGATAAAATAGAAATACGTTACTATTTTAAGGAGAAATCATGTCTGAAATTTTTGATATTACGATTGTTGGTGGGGGACCTGTGGGTCTTTTTGCTGCTTTTTATGCTCATATGCGTCAAGCAAAAGTAAGTTTGATTGATTCGCTGCCTCAGCTCGGTGGACAGCCAGCCATTCTCTATCCTGAAAAGAAAATTCTGGATGTTCCTGGTTTTACTAATCTAACAGGTGAGGAATTGATTAAGCGTTTGATTGATCAAGTAAAAACATTTGAAACAAGCATACATCTCAATGAGACTGTATTAGATATTGAAAAAAACGATGAATTATTTACCTTAACAACTAGCAAAGGAAAACACATCTCAAAAGCCATTTTGATTGCTATGGGAGGTGGTGCTTTTAAACCACGTCCGCTGGAGCTAGAAAATGTAGACCAATTTGAAAACATTCACTATCACGTGTCAAATATCAATCAATACGCTGGGCAAAATATTGTTGTTCTAGGCGGTGGTGACTCTGCTGTTGATTGGGCATTGGCTTTTGATAAGATTGCACCGACCAGCATCATTCACCGCAGGGATAATTTCCGTGCTTTAGAACACAGTGTCAATGAGCTAAAAGCTTCTACTGTCACGATTAAAACACCATTTGTCCCAAGTCAACTTATAGGCGATGGAAACAAACTCACTCATCTTGAGATTACTAAAGTGAAAAGCAATGAAACAGAGCTCTTGCCGCTTGATCAGCTTTTTGTCAATTATGGCTTCAAATCATCTGTTGGAAACTTAAAAAAATGGGGACTAGAACTCAATCGCCACAAGATTATCGTCAATAGCAAACAAGAAACTTCTGTCGCAGGTATCTATGCTGCTGGAGATTGCTGTAGTTACGACGGAAAGATTGATTTGATAGCCACAGGACTAGGCGAAGCTCCTACAGCTATCAACAATGCTATGAACTATATCTATCCCGACCAAAAAATACAGCCAAAACATTCGACCAGTCTTTAAAAAGCAAAAAACTTGAAGTTCTCAAAAGAGCGCTTCAAGTTTTTTATATGTGCTTATTTCACGCTATCCATTTTTTCTCGGCAAGCCCTTTCAATGAGATCGAGTTTTTCAACACTTTCCTTTTCGTCTTTACCAATTGAATAGATGTATAGTTTGATTTTAGGTTCTGTACCTGACGGTCTGAGTGCATACCATGAACCATCTTTAAAGTAATATTTCAAGCAGTTTTGTTTTGGAAAATCAAGATAGCCATCTTTAAAGTCAATCACTTTTTCAAGTTCCATTGCTCCAACTGTTGTCAACGGATGTTCTCTAAATTCTTCCATCATGCGACCGATTCTCTCTTGACCTTCTACACCTTCTAGCTCAAGCGAAACCTGTCTTTCATTATAAAATCCAAATTCTGCATAGATATCATTTAAAACATCTAACAGAGTCTTACCCTGTTTCTTAAAGTAAGCAGCCATCTCCACGATCATCATAGAAGCACTGACAGCATCTTTGTCTCTGACAAAAGTTCCATAACAGAAGCCAATACTTTCTTCATAACCGAACACATAAGTTTTTTCTTTGGTGCGTTCATATTCATTGGCTTTTCCACAGATATTTTTAAATCCAGTTAAAGTCTCAACTGTTTCAATGCCATATTTCTTTGCAATTGCTCTAGATAAATCACCTGTAACGATAGATTTCACCATGACAGGGTTTTCCGGCAAATTGTTGAGGGCATAACGTTGAGAGAAGATGTAATAAGCAAGCAAAGCACCGATCTTATTTCCGTTTAAAAAGATATAATCGCCATTCGCATCTCTTACTTCCAGAGCAACACGGTCACAATCTGGGTCATTGGCAATCAAAATGTCACAATTATTTTCTTTTCCAAGCTTTTCAGAGTAAGCAAATGCTTTGGGAAATTCTGGATTTGGATAACCAACTGTTGTAAAATCTGGATCAGGAAATTCTTGTTCTTTTACGACGAAAATATTTTCAAATCCTCTTCTCTTCAGAATTTCTCTGACAGGAATATTTCCTGTACCATTCAAAGGAGTGTAGCCAACTTTGATAGATTTATCAACATCTTCATTGATCGTTAAATTGAGAACTTCTTGGTAGTAATCTTCTTCAACAGATAGATCAATATAATTTGCAAGACCGCTTTCCAAGGCTTCTTCAAAAGGAACGGACTTGATGTCTTCAAAATTCACAATTTCATCCATATGACCTGCAATTTGTCCTGCAATGTCATCTAAAATCTGTGAACCTTCTTCCCAATACGCTTTATAGCCATTGTATTCTTGTGGATTATGACTAGCCGTTACCATGACTCCTGCTTTACAGTGCAATTTTCTAATTGCATACGAGCACATTGGTGTAGGATGAATGCCATTGTAAATATAGGTTTTAATTCCATGAGCAGCCATGATAGAGCAAGTCAATTCAGCAAATTCTTTTGATTTATATCTGACATCATAACTGATTGCAACACCCCTTTTAATCGCTTCTTCACCATGGTCTTTCAAGGTTTCAGCTAATGCTTGGGCTGCTTTTCCTACCATGTATTTATTCATGCGGTTGGTACCAGCACCCAATTTCCCACGAAGACCAGCTGTCCCAAACTCAAGACCCTTGTAGAATCGATCTTCGATTTCAGCTTCATCATCCTGAATAGACAGCAAATCAGCTTTTGTTTCTTCATCGAAGAAATCATTGTTTAGCCATTGTTCATAAACTTCTTTGTAGTTCATATAACGACTCCTTTTAATATATTATTTCTCAATAAATCCATTCTATACTACCTTTTCGTTTTTATCAATCCTTTTTCCGATTTTTCTTTAAAACGCTTGCAGTTTTTTAATTTTTTTGCTACTTACAATCATTTTGATATTTTTATATTCTAAATACTCTGTATCAAAACCAACCTAAGCAAATATTCCCTTGGAAAAACGATTGTATTCAGAAACATCTAAAATGGCATCTACCATTTGTCGGCGCATGAGACGAAAGTCACGCGCACCATCCACCATTTCAACTTGACTAATTTTATTGATTAATTGATAAAACATCTTAGCAAAAAAGCTACGAATCGGAGGCTCTCCATCACGAGTTGTCCATCGTGTTCCCACACAATCCAAATCAGGGTTCTTATCCAGCATGGATTTCATTGTGAGTAAAAGTTCCGGAGGATCTTGCAAATCTGCATCCATGACGGTCACCCAATCACCAGTTGCACATTTGAGACCTGCGTAAAGAGCCGCTTCCTTTCCAAAATTCCTTGAAAAAGAAAGATAATGAACATGTTCATCTACTTGATTTAGGTCGCGTAGAATTTATAAAGTCTATCTTGTGAACCATCATTAACAAAAATATATTCAAACTCTTCGTTCATCTGTGATTCTATTTTTTCCATTTCTGCATAAAACAGTGGAATCGTCTCTTCTTCATAATAACAAGGAATAACTGCTGATATTGCCATTCTTCTCACTTTCTGAATGTTCCTTCTGTTAGAATAGCTCTGACTCGCAACAATCATATTATACCATACCCACATGGCATTCTCTACTATTTCCATAAAGGAGAAACAAGAACTTCTCAACACTATAAATCAAAATATTTTTATTTTATGCCAGCACTTCAGCATTAGAAAAGTAAATTTTACAATTCAAAAATATAATCCACAATTCTCTTAGCCACTTTTTCTGTTGCTTTAGCCATATCTTCTCTAGTCCAAGTATCATTTTGATAATTGACTAGGGATTTTTCAAAGGAGTAACCGCTTTTTGCGTAGGATATGAAATTGCTAAACTGGAATTTAACGAACTAATCTCTTTACTCTTTCAACATAATCATCTGCATGATTTATGCTAATATCTCCATGATAATACCCTTGTAATATTTCAAGTTCACTATTTGGTATTAATTCAGCAATTTTAACTGCCGATTTTTTCATAATAGATCTTTCTTTGCTCCCAACTAGTATTAGAACCTTTGCTCTAGTACGTGATAAAGTATCTTTTAATTCATAACTAGAATTTGACTTCATAAAAGCAATTAAATTATTTTTTGAAATTTTACAAGTATCTTCATAATATAAATCATATAAACTATTTTTTATCTTTAAATTTTTAAACTGTAATTTTGAAAACCAGCTTTTTTTAGTTAAACCATATGTTAAATTAAATATCGGTTCTATCATTTTATAAGTAAACTTCATTGGAATCACCAAAGCACTTTCAATAACAGCATATTCACATATATTGGGATTCCTAGATAATATTTCTAACAATACTTGTCCTCCTAATGATAATCCTCCAATCAATTTTACTTTTCCATTATAATTCTCATTTATAAAATTTATTATTTCTGAAGCATTATTTTCAATAGAAATAAAATTTGTATCACTGTCTGAGTGTCCATCTAGTATAGGAATAACAATATGAAATTCATCTTCAAGCAAGCCTATTTCATCTATATAATTCCACCAAGAAAGACCACCACCGTGTAATAAAATTATAATATCTTTATTTTTTAATCCATACTCTTTGTATTTCATTTTACACCTCTAAATTATAATTTAGCAATTTACATACTCACATATTATGCCATATATTTGTGAACCATTCAATGAAATTCATAACATGACTATCTTTTATCTGTATTCCATTACGTCCCCCTTTTTCATTTTCTCTATGTCCAAACTCTCATAGGGAATGGCAAGTTTGTGTAAACCGCAAGCTTATTGATTGCTACGCTCCAATGATACGCTTGAACAGCTCTAACAGCACGTCCTCGACATCGCAAACATTGAATACCACTTCGATAGCCTTTTCCTTTCAGCTCCAAAAACCTGCCTTTTTCTTCGTCCTGCGAGGTATAGACGAACACATCATCCCAGATAGTAATGCTCGATGTATTTATCGTGTCTGTATTCGGATTTGATCACCCTCACTCGTCAAGACGATATGCTTGAAAAAGGGCTTAAAATAAAGGATTTTCACTCTTTGCTTCGTTGTAGCGACACTACACACTCCACGTGATGCGTCATTGGAAATAAATCCACGGGCTGAACTTTTGTGAGTTTGTACCCCAGTTCTTGATAGAGCTTGATGTCACGCGCCATAGTGGCTACATTACAAGATATATAGATGATTTTCTTTGGATTCATGCTGACACTTGATTTGATAAAACTTTCAGTCAAACCTTTACGTGGCGGATCAACCATGATGACACTAGGTTTTATACCTTGATTTAACCATTTTTTGATAGCATTCTCTGCTGAATCACAAACATAATGGGCATTGCTAATACTGTTTAGCTCAGCATTCTTTTTGCTATTTTCAACTGCTTGAGGGATAACCTCTACGCCATAGACTTCTTTGACGTGTTTCGCAACTGACAATCCAATAGTGCCAATTCCCGAATAGGCATCCACTACAATATCCTCTGTACTCAACTCAGCGAAATCAATCGCCGTTTGATACAGTTTCTCTGCCATCTCTGTATTGACTTGGTAAAATGATGGGGCAGCAATTTGAAAGTCATTATCCAGCATGCGGTCAGTAATATAATCTTGTCCATACAGTACATGAAATTCCTTCCCAAAAATCGCATTACCTGACTGGTCGTTAATATTCTGCATGATAGATTTAATATTCGGAAATCGCACAACTAACTGTTCAATTAACTGATTTACACGGAAAATCTTCGGACGAGTTGTCACTAAAATAACCATGATTTCACCAGAGTAATGTCCACGACGAACCACAATATTGCGCATCAAACCAGATTGCTCTTTCTCATCGTAAGGTTTTAGGTCAAAACGACGCAGCAAATCCCGCACTGCCAAAACGACTTGGTCAATAACTGTATCCTGAATATAAAAATCCTCAATTGGCATTAAATCGTGCGAATTTTTTCGGAAAAATCCCGTTTCTAGCTGTCCATTGACACGGCGAACAGGAACCTGCGCTTTGTTTCGATAATGTAGTGGGTGCTCCATACCAAGGGTTGGTGCCACTTCGATATCTGCAATTCCAGCAATCTTGTAAAGACTATCTCTAACTTTCTTGGTTTTAAATTTCAATTGCTCACTATATTTTAGATGCCCAAGGTCAGCAATACCTGTCCTCAGATAAGCCACATCAACATCTTCGTTTCGATAAGGGGATTTCGTCAGATAGGCTTCTACCTTGCCAAAACCAATTTTTTTATTGACTTTCAGTATGCGCATACGGATACGTTCCGTAGGCAGAGCATTCTCTACAAAGAAAACCAGCCCCTCTGCCTTAGCTACTCCTGCACCGTCATGGCTCAAATCCACAATTTCAACTTCTATCACATCATTCTTTTTTAACATATATTTCTCTTTCTATCAGCTCTGCCATTTCCCAAAAAAAGAAAGCGACAGAATTATCACTTTCTATTCTATCATTTATCTGAGTCCAAGTTGTGCCAATTTTTCTTTATAGGCTTCAAAATCAACTAACAGTCCTTGACCGCCATACATATCATAGGCATCTATCCAATCTCCATTTTCAGGAATGGTCACCTTTTCAACACCATTACGAGCATTGGTAAGAGAAGACAAGCCGTGCGTTAGTAAAAAACTATACGGAACGTTGGTCGAGGTTAAAGCAAATACTTTGCCAAGCGCTTCAGAGCCTGTAAAAAGCTTCGTTGGGTCTTTGATTTGCTGAATAATCGCGCTCATCACCTCTTGTTGGCGACGTGTGCGTCCAAAATCTCCTTCGTCATCTTTACGAAAACGCGCGTAATTCAAAAGCGTGCGACCGTCCATTCGCTGTTTGCCAACCTTAATCGTCTGCTCTGGAACCACGCCGTCTTTCATATTGAGGTCGTCCGGCACCTGTACTTCACTCACTTTTTCACCATTGATAGTTGAAAAATTCGCATTCATTTCAACACCATTTGGGAAAAGGGTATCGATAGCTGTCGCAAAGGTCGAAAAGTCAACCAACGCATAATACTTAATGTCAATATCAAAATTGTCTTTCAGCACTTGACGTACTAATTCAGCGCCTTGATTGTTATTTTGCTCTCCAATGGCATATGCTACATTTAACTTTTGATCATAACCAGAACCTTGACTGACTCCATCAATGTGAACGAGCGTGTCTCTCATGAAACTGACGAGTTTCATTTTTTTATTTTTTCCACCGACATTTAAGACCATAATCGAATCTGTCCGCGTTTCAGAAGAAGATTGACCAATTCGTCCATCTGTACCCAAAATAAGTATATTCACACCGTCTTTGGTATCTTTCCCATTAAAGACTTCTGTTTGGGCAGCTTTGGCATTTGGATTGCTTTTTGAAGTGTTCAAGCCTTTTATAAACATGAACAACATGCCCCCTACAATGAGAACCAAAATTAAAGCAAGCCAAGCTAGAATCCGCTTCACACGTATTTTTCTATGCCGTTTTTCCTTTTTAGGCTTGGGTATATTTTCTACAACACTTTCAGCCACATTAGTTGGTATGTGCTCTGATTTAGCTCGTTTATTACGGCGACTTCTCTCTGGATATTGAGGGAGTCCCTGCTCGGTGTAACCAAAATTCTCAGGTACTTGTTGGTCAGAAAAGGTACCTCTCGATTCACGAGCTGATTCTACTCTTTGGTCTCCTTCTTGCTTTCTCAGAAGATATTGATATTCTTTTTTCTCGCGTTCATTTAAATAATGGATATTTTTGTAAAGATAGTCCAGTCTCAACTGCTCATGGTGGCTGAGATTATCTGATTTTTTACCCATGATTGCTCCAATCTACTGTTCTGAAATAGTATAAACGGTATAATTTCCTAAAATTTTATAAGTAATGCCAATCGCTTCTAACTCTTTCATCGCAAATGACACTAAATCCTCTTTTTCATTATTGATGTCCACAATGAAAAAATATTCTCCCAAAGCGGTCTTCAACGGGCGGCTTTCAATCTTTGTCAAGTCAATTCCCCGCCAAGCAAAAGTTGCAAGAGCTTTGTATAAAGCACCGGGCAAATTGTCTGGCAAAGTCAAAGCAAGCGTTATTTTCTTTTCCTTAGGATATAATGACAAAGTCGGAATCGACTGTCCCAGCAACCAAAAACGGGTGAAATTCTCAGCCATTTCTTGAATATTCTCTGCAATAATCTGCAGACCGTATTCACTAGCTGCACTCCTTGGCGCAATGGCTGCATAATTTTCTTCTGGATGCTGAGCCACAAAACGAGCCGCATAAGCTGTGCTAGCTGTTATTTCGATTTTAGCTTGTGGATAATGCTGGCGAACATATTTTTTCCCCTGCGCAATTGCCTGCGGATGAGAAAAGATTTTTTCTACTGGCTTATCAGCTGCCGTTGCCAATAATTGTTGTTTGATTGGCTGGACGATTTCTGCCACAGCATGAATGGCTGCTTGATGAAAAAGGTAGTCCAATGTTTCATGAACGCTTCCTTCAATTGAATTTTCAACTGGCACTACAGAATAATCCACTTCGCCTGTCTCGTAGGCTTTGACAACTTCCGTGATATTTTCAAAAGCCACCAATGTATCTGTTGGAAATGCTTCTTGCGCCACATGATGAGAAAAAGACCCTTTCGGACCTAAAAATCCAACTCTCATTGCAACACCTCCACGATTTGTTTAGGCGTCAAAGTAGTCACATCAATAACTTTTGTAGCCACTTCTTCATACCAAGTCTGACGTTGCTCGAAAAGATTTTTCAAATCAGCTTTGCTATTGTTCAAATAAAGTGGGCGCTGGTGAGCTTGATCTTCTTCAAGACGCTGGTAAAGCGTTTCAAAATCTGTTTTTAAATAAATATTTTCAGCGTTCTGCTTTAACAACTCGCGGTTTTGAGCATTGCTGATGATGCCACCACCGGTTGAGATGACTTGTTCTGACTGTAGCAATTCTTTTAATAATTCACTTTCTTTTTGCCGAAAAGCTGCTTCGCCATACTGCTCAAAATATTCTTTAATCGGCATTTCCAGTTTCTCTGACAAAAGCTCATCCATATCGATAAAATTTTCATCTAGCAAGCTAGCAATCGTTGACTTTCCAGCCCCCATGAAACCAATCAAAATCTTAGCCATGAAGTAAGTCCTCCAAATCAGCAAAGAAATTTGGATAGCTCGTATTGATAGCTTCGGCGCGCTCCAACTCGACTTGACCGTCGTTTACCAAAAGAGCTGCAATAGCCGTCATCATGCCAATTCGGTGGTCGCCAAATGTATGAACTTTAGCACCGTGAAGAGACGTTTTCCCTTTGATAATCATGCCGTCTTCTGTCGGAGTAATATCAGCCCCCATGCTATTTAGTGCATCTGCCACAACTTGGATACGGTCTGTTTCTTTTACTTTTAGTTCCTCTGCATCACGAATCACCGTTTGCCCCTTAGCTTGCGTGGCAAGAAGTGCAATGATTGGCAATTCATCAATTAAACGTGGGATAATTTCTCCGCCAATTTCTGTGCCAACTAATTCAGACGTCTCTATCGTTATGGTAGCGGACTTAGCAACTCTGTCTATATTAGACAAGTTTATATTTCCACCCATAGCTTTAACAACATCCAAAATGCCAGTCCGTGTTTCATTGATACCAACATTTTCCAAAATAATCTTAGAATTGGGAATGATAAGTCCTGCTACTATCCAGAAAGCCGCACTAGAAATATCTCCTGGCACCAGCACATTCTGTCCAGTAAACTCTTGTCCGCCTTGAACGCGGATTTCCTTTCCATTGACAGAAATCTGACCGCCAAATTGTTTAATCATATCTTCTGTATGATTGCGGGTCATTTCTTTTTCCACAATGACAGACTCGCCCTGAGCTTGTAAAGCCGCAAATATCAAAGCAGATTTAACCTGAGCAGATGCCACAGGCAAGGTATAATGAATGGGCTGTAAGTTCTTATTCCCATGAATGGTGAGCGGTGGCAAATCACGATTGGTTCGTCCAGCGATTTGCACCCCCATTTGACGAAGAGGAATCGTTATGCGATCCATAGGACGTTTAGATAAACTATCATCGCCAAACATTTCCACCGCAAAATCTTGCCCAGCTAATACACCTGAAATCAAGCGAATGGAGGTTCCAGAATTTCCCATATTCAGTTTGTTTGTCGGCGCTTGAAGACCAGCAAAACCCACTCCATGAATCGTTACTACATTGCCGTCATCTTCAATTTGAACACCTAAATCACGAAAAACTTGCATGGTGGATAAGACGTCTTTACCACGCAAAATATCGTGAACCGTTGTCACTCCCTTGGCCAAACTACCAAACATAATCGATCGATGACTAATAGACTTATCACCTGGCACACGAATGCAACCAGCTAACCCCTTTGCATTTGTACGTAACTGCATAGAAAACCTCATACCTGATTCTTTTTACATATTGTACCATAAAAAAAGGAGGGAAACAAAAGAGAGCGGGGAAAAAGCTTCATTTCGTTGAATTCAGCTTTTCCTCACCCTCTTAGAATTATAAACTTTCTGCAAATTTTTGCTTGATGAATTGTGCAGAATACGCTAATTTTTCTTCCTCTTTTTCCGTTAAACTAAGTTTGACTTGCTCAAGAATTCCCTCACGTCCTACAATCGCTGGATAACTCAGGTAGGTGTCTAATGGCTGATAATAATTTGATACTGGCAATTCTTCATGCGAATCCGATACAAGGGCTACTGCTAAACGGATAGCTGCGCTCGCAATACCATAAGATGTGTATTTTTTGCCATAAAAGACGGTATGCCCTCCTTTAAGGGCTTCTAGAGCAATTTCATCCAACTCCTCGACCGAAGCAAATGTAGAAATCGGTTGCCCTTTTATCCGTACTTGGCTCCAAGCTGTAAATTGAGAATTTCCATGTTCTCCAAGATTGTAGCCATAAACGCTTCGAGGATCGACACCAAAGCGAACACCAACTGCACGTTTCATACGAGCTGTGTCCAGTAGCGTTCCCGTTCCAATAACACGCTCTTTAGGCAGACCAGTATAGTGTTGATAAAGACTAGTAATGACATCTACTGGATTACTAATAACAATGATAATCCCTGTAAATCCAACTTTTTTCAATTGTTCAGCGACAAAAGGAACTTCCTTGGATGTAAAGGGTAATTCAGCAAATCGATCGGCGTTGGGGTTATCTTGTAATTTGATATTGCCCAGTGCTGACACCACCACATCCGCATCTGCCAACGCCTGATAATCATTAACAATAATATTTGCGTGATGATTCAAATTGGCTGCGGCGTCCTGAAAGTCAAGTGCATCTGCTTTGACTTTCGCTTCATTTTTATCAATCAACACATAATCATCAAAGGTTCCTTGCGCAATCAGACCATGCGCGACTGCGGCACCAACATTTCCCATACCAATAATCGCAATTTTACGTGACATAAAGCACCTCCATAAAATACACCGTTCAGCTTCACCATTAAACTGAAAATCTGTCTAGTTGATACATTTCATTATACTCAGAAATTAGTAAAAAACAAGTATTTAGTGGAAATATTCAGAAAATTCTCGCTAATTTGTTGAATCCTTTCTTCTCCTATGGATTTCATGCACATAAAAAGCTGGGCTAATTTTGCACCAGCTTGAATCATAACCTTATTTCAACAGTTCTTGAACTGGATCAAAAATGATGCGTTCAATATCAGCCAAGTAAATAGATAATTGTTGTTGTTTATTGAAAAATTCAGTCAGGGCAGGATTGCCTTGAATCTTATCCCCAAACGACTTCATCTTGTCTTGCACTTCTTGCGTTGGCATTTGACCTGATTGCGCCATAGCTTGCAGTTCTTGTTGGAAAGCTAGATAGTCCTTTAAAAGGTTCTTTGCTTCACTATCAGCATCTACTGCTTTTTTGCTTTCGACAACGGCTTTGTACTCAGGAAGGTCACGTAGAGTACGGCTTAATTCATTCGCTAAATCATAAATATTTGACATAGTTTTCCTCCTTAATCTAAAAAGACTTGATAATGTGTCTTTTCTCTTATTATTTTAGCAGATTTTTCCAAATCTTCGCGATTTTTAAAGGTAATTTGCAAAATTCCGTTAATATCTTCGCGATTTTCTTCGTTAATGTGAATATTGACAATGGATGTTCCCCTTAGAAGTTCCAACACTCCTAAAACAGCATCTTCTTCATCGGGAACATTGATGAAAATGTCATAAAAGCTATCCACACCTGCTCGTTTATGAATTTCCATAGCTTTTCGCACTTGGCGACCATGCTGAAAGAAATTCCAAATCACATCTTCATTTTTATTCTGAATAGCAAGTGAAATAGTATCCAATCGCTTCTTAAAATCCTCTATCCTCTCTAAAATAGCATCTGGATTTGTCAATAAAATCGAAGTCCACATGCTCGGTTCACTTTCTGCAATCCGTGTCATATCACGAAATCCCCCAGCAGCGAAATGCTGCGTCATTTCGTGCTGTTGAATATAGGCAGCGGCTTGATCCATAAGACTAGAAGCGAGGATATGCGGAAAATGACTAATCTGGCTGGTGACCCGGTCATGCTCTTTGGCATCAATCTCGATAAAGCGAGCATGCAGACCAGATAAGAGATTCTTCATTTCTGCTATCGTGCCTTCTTTCGTCAAATGAGACGGAGTAAAAATATAATAGGCGTTTTCAAAGAGATTTATATCTGCTGCACTAGCACCTGACTTATGACTACCAGCCATCGGATGAGCACCTACAAATCGAATAGTTTTTTCCTTTAGAGCTTCTTCAGCAGCAGCTACAATTTCAGCTTTGGTAGAGCCTGCATCTGAGATAATCACATCTTTTTTCAAATCTAGAGTTGCTAATTGCCTGATAAACTCAATGGTTTGCTTGATAGGGACAGCAAGAATAATCACATCTGCCAGAGGAGCAAATTCAGCAAACTGATTGGTCACTTGATCTACCATGCCTTTTTCAAGGGCAATTTTTCGGGATTCTTCTCCACGATTGTAACCTAATATAGTATAGTCTAGATGATCACGTCGAATTCCAAGTGCGATTGAAGAACCAATCAAACCAAGACCCGCAATATAAATAACTTTCTTTACCATGCTTACTCCTTACTTTGGCTCAACGATAAATCCCAGAACAATCGATACTAAAATAATAACCATAACAATCGCTGTGAAAATCGTATACATTTTATCTTTTGTTTTGACAAAAATGATAAAAGTTGAAATCACTCGAAAAATCGGTGTCAAAATAAGCATAAAAGCCCCTAGTAACATAAACGTCACTGCATCAAAAATGGAATGGCTCTTCACATAGGCAACTGGATTAAACTGTTCCAAATTTTTTAAAGAAATGACCTGCTGACCACTAAAAAGGTAAAGAACCAAGCCAATAAACATAAAAAGAATGGAGAGAAAAATTCCTATGCGAAGAATTTTCCCCATGACCAAATCCAGCTCTTCTTTTTGCATTTTATCTGTCATTGCATACCTCGTATAAACATCTGCACACCCAGAGCTAATAAAGCGACTAGAAAAATCCAGCGCAATACTTTTACAGGTACATAAGGCATGATGCGGCTTCCGATGAAAGAACCTGCTAAAACACCCAAGGCGATTGGTGTAACCAATACCGGGTTGATTTGTCCTATAAAAAGGTAAAAGATAGCTGAAGCCGTTCCTGTCACTCCCATCATAAAGTTAGAAGTTGCTGAACTAGCTTTTAAAGGCATTTTCATAACAGTATCCATGGCCAATACTTTGAAAGCACCCGCACCAATTCCTAAAAGCGCCGACATAACACCTGCAAAGAACATGACAACAGAGCCACCGGGGACATTGGTCACTTGATACTTGATTGTTTGATTGAGACCTTTGTCAAAATATTCACCACCGAGATTTAATTTCTCTGCGATAGCATCATTGTGACTCACATTCTGATTGTCCTTTTTATCATGAATCTTCTGGTACATATTAAATGCTTGAAAGAGCATGAGAGCGCCATAAAGTAAGAAAAGGACTTGTGAATCTGTTATCACTGATAACATAGCGCCTACAAAAGCTCCTAAAGTCGTAAAAATTTCCAAAAACATGGCAATTCGCAGATTGAGCATATCATCTTTGAGATAGGCAATCGCAGACCCTGAACTAGTCGCTAAAACTGCAATAATAGAGGCTCCTACCGCATACTTAATGTCCACCCCAAATAAGAGAGTGAGTACAGGCGTGATAACAATTCCGCCTCCAAGTCCTAATAAAGCGCCCAAAATTCCTGCAAAAATTCCGACCAAAGTCATTGTAAAAATATAGGTGAGCATTAAAATCCTTTCACATAATCGCGGTGTTGTTGAACGGCTTCTTTTAATTCTTTCAGATTGTCTGAAGAGAATTTCTCCAAAACCTCAGTTGCAAGCACTGTTGCAACAACAGCTTCCATAACAACACCAGCAGCTGGAAGAGCTGTCGGATCGCTTCGCTCCACCGTTGCCTTATAAGGCTCATGTGTCTCAATATCAACGCTCATAAGTGGCTTGTAGAGAGTTGGAATCGGCTTCATCACTCCGCGCACTACAATAGGTTCTCCGTTGGTCATACCGCCCTCGAAACCGCCCAAATTGTTGGTGCGACGAGTAAATCCATCCTCTTTAGACCAGATTATTTCATCCATCACTTGACTGCCCTTAAGCCGCCCTGCTTCAAAACCAACTCCAAATTCCACACCTTTAAATGCATTGATAGAAACCACTCCTTGAGCAATTTTAGCATCTAGTTTTCTATCCCATTGAACATAGGAACCAAGCCCGACTGGCACACCACCGACAATGGTTTCAACAATTCCACCAATCGTGTCACCATCTTTCTTTATCTGATCAATATAGGCTTTAATTTCCTCTTCACATTCTGGATTGACAATCGAAACTTCTGACTGACGAGCACGTTTCTTGATTTCAGAAACGGTCAGATTTTCCGGAACCTCAATGTCAATGCCACCGAAAGTTACGATATGACTAGCTACCTCAACTCCGATTTCTTCTAAAAGACGCTTAGCAACAGCTCCCACCGCAACCCGCATGGTCGTTTCACGCGCAGAAGAGCGCTCCAATGAATTACGCAGATCATCAAAACGATATTTCATACCTCCGACCAAATCTGCATGACCCGGACGAGGTTTAGTAATCTTGCGCAGCTCTTTTTTCTTGTCCTCCACATCTGCTACATTCATGATGTCCAACCATTTTTGATGATCTAGATTGGCCACATTGAGTGTAATCGGTCCCCCTATGGTTCGCCCATGCCGAACACCAGAAGTAATTTCCACTTTGTCACTCTCTATTTTCATACGAGCTCCACGACCATATCCGCCCTGACGGCGTTTCAACTCTGCATTGATATAGTCAGCTGTCAAAGGAAGCCCAGCTGGCACTCCTTCAATGATAGCTGTCAAACGCGGTCCATGTGACTCCCCAGCAGTTAAATATCTCATTCCGTTACCTCATCTGTTGTTACTATTTAGCACTTACTTTTCTAAATAATCTTTCATCTCTTCTAAAGGAATCTGATGAATGGCAGTCCTGCCTAATTCTGGAACAATGACTAATTTGATTGTCTTTCTACGAGCTTTCTTATCATGAAGTAAGGCATGATAGAGCTCTTCTTGTCGCCAAGGTTGATAATCGGTCGGAAGACCAAACTTACAGCACATTTTTTCAATATCTGTGGTAATTCCTTTAGGCATCAGCCCCTTTTTTTCTGCTACGTATGCTACTTGAACCATGCCAATAGCCACGGCTTCTCCGTGCATGACTTTGCCATAACCAGCAGTCGCCTCCACTGCATGACCAATCGTATGTCCAAAATTTAGATAAAGGCGCACACCATTGTCAAGTTCGTCTTCCACTACTAGCTTTCGTTTGACATTGCAAGAATGATAGATGATACTTTCTGCATGCTCCAAAATGGATTCTGGACTACCATACATGTCAGACAGTTCCTGCCATAGCTCCACGTCCTCAATCAAACCATACTTGATGACCTCTCCCATGCCTTCAATCAATTCACGTTGTCCTAAAGTTTTTAAAACATCTGGGTCAATCAGAACTCCGTCCGGCTGAGTAAAAGTACCCACCATGTTCTTAGCCCACGGCGTATTGACTCCTGTTTTCCCACCAATCGAAGAATCTACCTGAGCCGTCAAACTCGTCGGTATCTGTACAAAATGAATGCCTCGCATATAAGTTGAAGCTGCAAAGCCAGCCAAATCACCGACCACACCGCCACCCAAGGCAACAATACCATCACTGCGGGTCATCCCTACTTTAGCGAGAAATTCATAAACTTTATTGACCGTTGTTAAATTTTTACTAGCTTCCCCTTCCAGAAAATCAAATACAAACACTTCAAAGCCAGCAACTTCTAAGCTGCGTTTAACTGTTTCAGCATACAGACTTGCCACATGATTATCTGTGATGACAACGACCTTTTGAGCTGACCATAAACTTGCCAACCATTCTCCAGCTTTAGCTAAAGTCCCTTTTTCAATGACAATATCGTAAGGATGATTGGGGATATTCACATTTAATTTCATAGGCAACTCCTTATTTGTATTTTTTTTCCAATGTCTGCCAAATTTCTTTAGTTGGCATTTCTTTTCCTGTCCACAATTTGAATGCTTCTGCTGCTTGATACAGCAACATTCCCAAGCCATTCACTACTTCAACTTCTTGTCCTTTTGCCCATTTTAAAAATGGGGTTTCAAACGGCTGGTAAATCACATCTGCCACAAGAAGTGAATGTGGTAAACGAATACTGCTTGGTATCGGTAAAGCCTTACCGTCCATACCTAAACTGGTCCCATTGACCAATAAAGCAGAAATGTTAATTTTTTCTTGCAATAATTCTTGATTTTCTAAAGGTAATACCCAAATCTTCGCTGCAGTCTTCTGCTGAATTTCCTTCATTTTCTGCGAAACGCGTTCAAAAGAAGAATGGCGCGTAAACACAAAAATCTCATCAACACCATCTAAAGCAGCCTGCACAATAATCGCTGTCGCTGCCCCACCAGCTCCAAGCATGACCATTTTCTTACCCTTGACGACAAAAGAAGGCAAGCTCATAAAAAATCCCTTGCCATCTGTGTTATAACCAATCAATTTTCCATTTTGATTCACGACAGTGTTCACCGCCCCAATCATCTGCGCAGCCGGCGTGAGCTCATCTAAAAAAGGAATCACAGCCTGTTTATAAGGCATAGACAAATTGATTCCAAACATATCGTAACGACGAATATTTTCAACAGTTGCTTTCAAGTCATCCTGTGAGATTTCCCAAGCCACATAAACTCCATTAACGCCCGTTTGCTCAAACGCTGCATTATGGATAAAAGGAGAAATACTGTGTTTGATTGGGTTGGCGACAACTGCCACTAAACGAGTATAGCCGTCAATTTTCATTCAAAATCTCCTGAATTTGCTTCATATTAATAAGAGAAATTTGACCTGGCGCACTGGATTCATCCAAGCTTGCAAATGACCAACTCGAGCCTGTTAAATCTGCTGTTATCCGCGAAATCTTTCCAATTTGACCCATGGAAATCGTTACAAAATCCTGATCTGGATTTAAGGTTTTAAAACCACGCGTATAGTTCATCAAGTCCAACACATCTTGCTCGCTACGTGCCATAACAGAAACTTTCACCACTTTTGGTGTCAAACTGGTCAATTCAGATAAAATTTCCATCATATTTTCAGGCGTTTCTTTAAAATTATGATAGCTCAAAACAAGATTTGGAAAATCCAACATTTCCTCAAATCTATTTTTGTGAGAAAAATATTCAAAATCAATATAGTCTGGCTGATAAATCGTTGAGATTTCCTTAATGGTAGAAATATATTCATCATCCGTCAATTCAATATTTCCACCTTCGCCAATTGTTCTCAAAGTGAAAATCAATTCACGACCAGCAAATTTTTCAAAAATAGCAGGTGCAACGGTCAAAATATCATCTTTTGCTAAAAAATCAGCACGCCATTCAATAATGTCCGCGTCATCATAACGCGAGCTATCAATATTCTGCGCTTCCTCTAAATTTTTCGGCATCACTGATACGACTAATTTCATTTGTTCACCTTAATGGTAAATACCTTGAGGTAATTACTTCTTTCATCTTTTTTATTATAAGTAAAATCTGCTGGTAAACCGTATTCTTTCAGATAACGGTGCTTCATTCCTGCAAAACCTTTTTCAATTTCTTTTTTAAACTTAGTACGTGAAACATTCGCAGCATTTGTACTAGCAATGATAATCCCTTGGGGATTTAAAATTTCTAAAGACTGAGCAATTAACTTATGATAATCCTTCGCCACTGAAAAAGTTTGTTTTTTATTTCTTGCAAAACTCGGCGGGTCTAAAACAATCACATCATAGGTCAGACCATGTCGCTTTGCATATTTAAAGTAGTCAAACACATCCATCACAAAAAATGTATGGTTGCTTAAGTCAAGATTATTCTCTCTAAAATGCGCTTCAGATAACTCACGACTTCGTTTTGCCAAATCAACGGAGGTTGTCTGACTGGCTCCTCCCATCGCTGCCGCAACCGAAAAAGCTGCCGTGTAGGAAAACATATTTAACAGCGACTTACCAGCTGCTAGACCGTCTACCAAGCTACCACGCACCTCATGCTGATCAAGGAAAATTCCTGTCATCAATCCATCATTTAGAAATACTTTATAACGAACGCCATTTTCCAAAATTGGGAAAAATGCTGGCGCTTCTTGCCCGTATAAATGAGCAGATTCAACATTCAAACCCTTGAAACGAATTTTCTCATACGCTCCTGTAACTTCTGGAAAAACCTGCTGAAATGCTTGAACAATAGTATCTTTAATCTCGTAAACAAAGAGATTATACCAAGAAAAAACAGCATATTCTTGATACAAATCTATTGTCAACCCACCAAAACCATCTCCTTCTTGATTAAAAAGGCGGTAAGCTGTTGTCTCTTTTGATTGTTGATAAACTTGTCGCTTTTCTTTCGCACACCGAAATAACTGACAGAAAAACGAGACATCAAAAACTACTTTCTTATGTGAGATAAACCAGCCGATACCCTTGTTTTGCGCTGATAAGTATCCGATGCCTACAAAATTTCCTTTTGCATTTACCAATTCTACAACTTGATGATGAAAAGAAAGTGAAGGAAAATCTTGTTTTTCTAAAACAAATCGTCCTTTTTTTATGTTTTCTTCGGTATAAGAAGGAATCGTAAGCTGTTTCATAAGCTCTATTATATCAAATGTTATGAATTTTCTCAAAAAAATGTACTACTTATTACAAAATGATTGCAAAAAATGTGTTCATACGTAAAAATTCTATTTATTCTCAATGGATAAAAATTCTTTCTCTGTTTTTTATCTAGCAAAAGAAAATGCAACATTTTAAATTACCAACTTAAATCAAAAATATGTTATACTTAGTAGTGAAAATTTTAGGAAATAAGACAAGGAAGTATATATTTGTGAAAACTATGACTAGGAAGATACTCAACTTCATGAGTACAAGACTAGGTTTTGTCTTGACCTTACTGACCCTTTATTGGCTGAAAACCATGTGGGCTTATTCTGTTGACTTTAATCTTGATATTCAGGGTGCCTATCAAGTCTTTCTCGCGATTCTCAATCCCCTTCCATTGGGATTGCTGTTGATTGGACTGGCACTTTATATTAAGCACACCAAAGTTTTCTATATTCTAGCAGTTGCGCTTTACATTTTATTATTTGTCTGGCTCATTTCAAACTCTATCTATTATCGCGAGTTTAGTGATTTTGTTACTGTCAATACTATGCTCGCTTCAAGTAGTGTCTCTGCTGGTCTGGGAGAGGCTGCGCTTGAACTATTCCGACCTGGAGATTTTATTTACATCATTGATTTTCCAATCTTAGGTTTTCTTTTTTATAAAAAATGGATCCGTTTAGACGATCGGCCATTCAACAAGCGAGCTAGCTTTGCAATTACTGCTCTGTCCAGTATGCTTTTTTCAGCCAATCTCTTTTTAGCAGAAGTTGACCGTCCAGAGTTATTGACGCGCGGCTTCTCTAATTATTATGTTGTCCGCGCTTTAGGCTTGCCAGCTTTTCTTGGCTATAGTGCTAATCAGACATATAGCGCCAACAAAGAACGCTCCAAAGCAAGTGCTGAAGATTTGAAACCAGTTGAAGAATACGTCAAGTCACACTATGCCGAGCCAAATAAAGAGTATTACGGAATTGCTAAAGGTAGAAATGTCATCTATCTTCATTTAGAAAGTTTCCAACAATTCCTGATTGATTATAAATTAAAGTCTGATGGCAAAGAATACGAAGTAACACCTTTCCTCAACTCACTATATCATTCCAACTCAACTTTTGCTTTTTCTAATATCTTTAATCAAGTAAAAGCCGGAAAAACATCTGATGCAGAAACCATGCTAGAAACTGGTTTATTTGGTCTCAATCAGGGGTCCTTTATGGTAAACTATGGTGGAACAAACACGCAGCAAGCTGCTCCGTATATTCTCTCAAAAAATGGATATAATTCTAGTGCCGTTTTCCACGGAAATGCTGGTAGTTTCTGGAATCGAAACACCACCTACAAACAATGGGGATATAACTATTTCTTCGATTCTTCTTACTTCTCTAAGCAAGACAAAACAAATTCATTCCAATATGGCTTGAATGATAAGATTATGTTCAAAGATTCTATTAAATATCTTGAACATTTGCAACAACCATTTTATGCAAAATATATCACCGTTTCTAATCACTATCCCTATACAACTAGCTTGATTGGAGACGAGACTGGTTTCCCACTTGCTTCGACTAAGGATGAAACAATCAATGGTTATTTTGCAACGGCCAATTATCTAGATTCTGCCGTTAAATCATTCTTTGACTACTTAAAAGCGTCTGGTCTTTATGAGAATTCAATCATCGTTCTTTATGGTGATCACTACGGTATCTCTAATTCACGGAATCCTTCGCTGGCACCACTACTAGGCAAAAACTCTGAAACTTGGTCTAGCTACGATAATGCCATGCTCCAAAGAGTTCCTTATATGGTTGTTATTCCTGGTATGACAAAAGGAAAAGTCATTAATACCTATGGCGGGCAAGTTGACCTTTTACCTACTCTGGAACATTTGCTCGGTATTGACTCTAAACAATACTTACAAGTTGGTCAAGATTTGCTCTCTCCAAAACATCAACAAACCGTTGCCTTCCGTTCATCAAACTATTTCGTAACTCCTAAGTATACTAGCTATAGTGGACGTACTTACTACACAGAAACAGGAGAAGAAATTACCAATCCAGATGAAACAACTAAGGCAGAATTGGAAAAAATCCGCAACACAACTAATGAGCAGTTGAAAATGAGTGACCTGATTCAAACCGGAGACTTGCTTCGCTTCTATACTGGAAATGATTTAGGGAAAGTGAATCCTAAGGACTATTCTTATACCAACTCACTTAAATCATTATTATCTATTGAAAAGAAAAAAGGTGATGAATCTACAAGTCTTTATAGCAAACGAAGTGGTAATTCAACTGTTGATCTGTTTAATTCCCCAAGCTATCGTGCTCTTCACCCTGAACAATTTGAATCAACAAGTAGCGGTTCTTCCTCATCAACAGAAGAATCCAGCTCTTCTTCTAAATAACCAAAAATCCCATACAAGTAAAATGAACTGTATGGGATTTTATAATGAAAGAAAGCACTCAATCTATCAATGTTTTGATGACTCGATTGACTTGATCAAAGAAAAATTGCTCCTCGTCATAAGTAATGCCTGTTGCTTTTGCCAACAAAATCAATATTTCCATAAAAAATTGAGAAGAAAAACCTGTAGTGGAATGCAATTCTTCTTCGTCAAAATGTTTAATTAAATGCGCTAATGGGTTCCGAACGGATTTCTCCAACTTTCGTAGTTCTTTGACCATGATTTTAACTTGCTCTGGTAAATCCAACAGTAAAATCAAGCTAGCCAGACTAGAAGAATGAACTGGACTTTCAGCATGGAAAGTACTCAAAATAGGATGAGCTGTATTTTTCATCTTTTCAAAATTCCAACGATCGTAACTCGCTTCTCTGGAATTATGAATGTAGGATTCAATATCAGGAATTTCCAGCTTGATTAAACGCATAAAAATCCGATAAATCGCCGGACTAACGGCACGAATAAAGTCAATCACTTGTTCGTTTTTAAGCTTTGCTTCTAAGTCATATAGATAATTCGCTAATTGCTCATCTTCCTCAGACTCATGACAAAAAAGTTGAAAATCATTTCTAATTTTCAACTGATATTCCATAGCAGGGCGAATATTTAACTCTCTCCGCTCTGCCATGATATACAAAAGTTCAACTAGCTTTGATTCTGCATCGTTCAGTCTTTGAGCCAATTTATAGGCATGAGCATAATCATAGCGAGAAATAGCATACACTATTTCTTCTTTTATATCTAAATTTCCAAGCATCACTCTGAAATAATCGTTTCTAAGCCGACTTTCATCATATCTGTGAAAGTCGTTTGACGTTCTTCTGCTGTTGTATCTTCGTCAAGATTAACCAAGCTATCTGAAATAGTCATAATGCCAAGTGCTTCGACATTATATTGAGCCGCTAGATAGTAAAGAGCTGCCGCTTCCATTTCCACAGCCAGAACTCCCATTTTACCAAGTTCAATATTTTTTTCACCATAGTTTGAGTAGAAAACATCTGATGATAAGACACTTCCAACGTGCGTAGTCATACCAAAATCCTTGGCAAGGTGATAAGCCTTATCTAAAAGACGAAAACTTGCAATTTGTGGAAAGTCATATTGAGGCCAATCATTACGAATGATATTTGAATTTGTCGCTGCTGCTTGCGCTAATACCAATTCACGTACATGAACGTCTTTATTCAACGAACCAGCCGTTCCTACACGAATTAAACGTTTCACGCCGTAGTTAACAATCAACTCATGTGCATAGATAGAAATAGACGGAATTCCCATTCCAGTTCCCATAACACTAACACGATGCCCCTTATAAGTTCCTGTATAGCCAAACATGTTGCGAACTTCATTGAAGCATATAGCGTCCTCTAAGAAGTTTTCAGCAATAAATTTGGCACGGAGTGGGTCTCCAGGTAGTAAAATTTTATCGGCAATTTCGCCTTGTTTTGCTGCAATATGGATTGACATAAGTAAGATACCAAGCCCGTCAAAAACCAAACTGAAAAGTACAAGCGCTAAAAAACTTTTCTTAGGAGCTTATTCATCTCAGAAAGGATTGCGTGTGGGTTTTATTCCTTTCGTTTTTAGTTGAGTTCAGAAAGAGATGTGATTGTACGCTCAATCTTCGACTCTTTTTACATTTATGTTTTTTATAGTTCTGCAAGGATTGCTTTTACAAGTCCTTTAAAGTTTTCCTTGATACGTTCTGTCACTTCTACGACTTCTTCGTGGTTTAGCTCGCTTTGAAAACCAGCTGCAAAGTTTGTAATAGCTGAAATTCCCAATACCTTCAAGCCTGAGTGAGCTGCCACAATTGCTTCCGGAACAGTTGACATACCAACAGCACTTGCGCCTAATGTTTGGAAAGCACGGATTTCTGCTGGTGTTTCATACGTTGGTCCCGTCACACCCAGATAAACTCCTTCTTTCAATTCAATGCCTAATTTTTCTGCTACGGTGTGGGCTTTTTCACGGTAAGCTTTTGTATAAGCATCAGACATATCTGGGAAGCGTGGACCAAATTCATCCAAATTCGCTCCAATCAAAGGATTTTGCCCCGTCAGATTGATATGGTCTGAAATAGCCATTAACGTCCCTGGACCATATCCAATCCCTCCAGCGGCATTGGTAACAATGACACCTTCACAGCCTAGCGCTTTCATTACACGGACTGGGAAAGTCACTACTTCCATTGGATTTCCTTCGTAAAAATGAAAACGTCCTTGCAAAGCCAGTACTTTCCGACCTGCTAAGTCGCCATAAACCAATTTTCCAGCATGCCCAACCACCGTTGAGCGACCCCAATTTGGAATGCCTGCATAGTCAATGCTGACAGCATTTTCAATCTCACCAGCTAATTCTCCCAAACCAGAACCGAGAATCAAACCAAATTCTGGTGCAGTAATTCCTTTATCTTTTAAAAACTGTGCTGTTTCGTTAATTTTATCCATTAAATTCATATCTTTATCCTTTTATATCTTTTTTAATTTTCACTCGAAAAATGCTGAATGACACAATTACATCCCACTCTCAAGAGCATATTCTAATCTTTCTTGTTCTTTTTGAACAGCATTTAGTGCAATACTAATTCGGACCGAATCCATGACAATGACATAAATATAATAACATGTGACATAAAATTCTATTCTCCTTTTGATTTGGTTGATTTTAAAATTTGCACGCCGTTTCTTCCAGCAACAATGACCATATCCACCATTTGATTAAAGAGTCCATGTTCTACCACACCGACTACATGATCTAGCTTTTGCCCAAATTCGACTGGATTTTCAATCACGCCTAAGTCAAGATCGATAATGAAATTCTGCATATCCGTGACATAGCGCTTCCCATTTTTTTCACGAAATGACGGTTTATAGCCTGCATGTTCAAAACGACGGAAAAGCTGTTCTGCTCCGTATTGTACGACTTCTACCGGTAATTTGAAAGCACCTAGTTTACCAACCATTTTACTTTCATCAACTACCCAAATGTAGGTTTTGGTTGGAGTTGCGACAACTTTTTCCATAAGCAGAGCGCCGCCACCGCCTTTGATACCGTTGAAGTCAGTATCCACCTCATCAGCTCCGTCAACGGTCACGTCTACTTCATCTACTTCATCAATTGATTTCAAAGGAATATCTAAACGCCGAGCTTGTTCACTCGTCGTGCTTGAAGTTGTAACTGCTGTTATTTTCAGTCCTTCTTCCTTGATACGCCGTCCAACTTCTTCCACAAAATAATAGGCAGTCGAACCCGTTCCTAAACCAACTACCATACCGTCTTTCACATATTCTGCAGCTTTGATTCCTGCCATTTTTTTGAGGTTTTCCATTTTTGCTCCTTTATTCAATCTGCTTCTAGTATACCATGATTTGCCAACTTTAGCACCCCAAAAATGAAACCACTTTCTTTTTAAATGATCCCTTTTTTACAAACATTCTAAAATCCGAATATTCTATTTTTCTTGATTATAAGACACCAAAAATTCCAAATTTTCTCCGTTATAATTTGATATATCAAACGAATAAGCGAATGATGATTGAACCTTTCTTAAAATTTATTTTATTGTATTAAAGAGAGATGATGAACTTATCTGAACAAAAATAGCATGTAAAAACCTTGCGACTAACCTTGTTTTGCGTTACAATGAATATAGATTGCATAAACACATTATAAGGATTAAATTGATGATAACCAAAGAATTTGATACGATTGCTGCCATTTCCACTCCTCTTGGTGAAGGGGCTATCGGCATTGTTAGACTGAGCGGGACGAATAGCTTTGCCATTGCTCAAAAAATCTTCAAAGGAAAAGATTTAAGTACGGTTGCCAGTCACACACTAAATTATGGGCATATTATTGACCCAGAAAAAAACGAAATTTTAGATGAAGTTATGATTGGAGCTATGCGTTCTCCGAAAACCTTCACACGTGAAGACGTGATTGAGATTAACACCCACGGAGGGATTGCTGTGACCAACGAAATCCTCCAATTAGCTATTCGCGAAGGTGCCAGAATGGCAGAACCTGGTGAATTTACCAAGCGCGCCTTTCTCAATGGACGTGTGGATTTGACGCAAGCAGAGGCTATCATGGACATTATTCGGGCAAAAACGGACAAAGCCATGAATATCGCCGTCAAGCAACTGGACGGTTCTCTGTCCGACCTCATCAACAACACACGTCAGGAAATTCTTAACACACTAGCTCAAGTCGAGGTCAATATTGACTATCCAGAATATGATGACGTTGAGGAAATGACTACCAAACTGTTGCGTGAAAAAACTGCTGAATTTGAAAAACTGCTGACTCAACTTTTAAAAACAGCTCGCCGCGGTAAGATTCTACGCGAAGGAATTTCGACTGCTATTATTGGTCGCCCTAATGTCGGAAAATCTAGTCTCCTTAACAACTTGCTCCGTGAAGATAAGGCTATTGTAACGGACATTGCTGGAACCACTCGCGATGTCATTGAAGAATATGTCAACATCAACGGAGTGCCACTCAAGTTGATTGATACTGCGGGTATTCGTGATACAGATGATATTGTCGAACAAATCGGAGTAGAACGTTCTAAAAAAGCGCTCCAAGACGCTGACCTTGTGCTTCTTGTGCTAAATGCAAGCGAGCCATTGACAGAACAAGACCGCAAACTGTTAGAAATCAGTCAAGACACCAATCGTATCTTGCTGCTCAATAAAACTGACTTAGAAGAAAAGATTGAAGTTGACCAGCTTCCCGATGACTTTATCAAGATTTCTATTCTTCAAAATCAAAACATTGATAAAATCGAAGAACGAATCAACCAACTTTTCTTTGAAAATGCAGGTATTGTAGAACAAGATGCTACTTATCTCTCTAACGCTCGCCATATTTCTCTGATTGAAAAAGCTGTCGAAAGTCTCCACGCTGTCAATGAGGGACTGGATTTAGGAATGCCTGTTGACTTAGTGCAAGTGGATCTCACCCGAACATGGGAAATCCTTGGTGAAATAACAGGTGATGCCGCTCCTGATGAACTCATTAGCCAACTTTTCAGTCAATTTTGCTTAGGAAAATAAATAGACAAATTCGAACAAAAACAAGTAAGCTCTATGATTTCTATAGGAATAACCTTAGAAATCATAGAGCTTCTTACTTTTCATCAAAAAGAGAATAAGACAGAACTAAAAATTTTAAATGTTTAGTTCGTAGTTTCAACCTTTCATTACTAAACCGATAAAATGGCAGAAACTTCGTTCTCACAGAGCAGACACAACATTACGATCTAATTGTCATGAACGGAGATCCTTCTGTATTATCAGTTGGATCCAAACTCCGTACTCTAAATAAATAATCTACTGAATAATAGCCATTATTATTAGCATTATACGGATCCATTACATAAGTCATTCCGTTGTTATAGCCTTTCATGACCAGTTCATGTGTAACAGGATAATTTGCAAATACACTAGTGCCTACTGCACCAAGCACATGGTGTCCCATAGCAAGCGCTTCTCGCACAGCTGCGGTTGAACCCAAAACATCCGTTTTCAACCCCCAATGTCGAGCTGCTAATACAATACCATGGCTCGTTGTACCATAGCTTCTCTTATTAAATTCATTTGTAGAATGATAGAGATAATCTGCCACAGTCGTTGGTAAAACAGTCTGTCCTGTAATACCAGAAATTGCCATAGCGACTGTCGTTGGAACGCAGCCTGTTGCAGCAAACGTATAGCCACCATAAGTTCGTCTTGCCCAACGACTATCACGTTGAGAATAATATGGTGTCGGATAAGACGTTTTAGAAACTTGTACTGTGGTGCCCGCCACTCCAACGAGTTTACCATTGTTTTGAATGTAATACAAATGAATATTGTATTCTCCGGTTGAGTTCTTATGGTCACTCACTTTCACAGTTATCTTATAGGTACCGTCTGATCGTTTCGCAGCAGTGTACCAAATGATGTCATCTTGACCATTCACACTAGACCAAGTTGGCAATTTCACTTCACGAACACCATAAGGACTGGAAACATTAGACACTACCACGTCAAATGTTCCTGTTTTAGGATTATTATTTTGAATCGTGATTTTTCCAGTTGGTTTAAGGTTTTCCGCAGAAATTGTCACATTGGTTGATGTACCGCCTACTCCAATTAATGTTCCATTGTTTTGAACATAGTACAAATGAATATAGTACAAACCGGTTGAATTCTTATGATCACTTGCTTTAATGAATGCCTTATAAGTTCCATTGGTCTGTCTAGTGGCAGTGTACCAGATAATATCGTCCTGACCATTGACATTAGACCAGGTCGGTAATTTCACTTCACGAACACCATCTGGATTAGAAACGTTGGAAACAATTACTTCAAAAGTCCCTTTATTGGCATCTTTATTTTGAATTGTTAATGTACCTTTTGGACGTGCAATTGAAACTTCTGTCGTTGTGCCACCAATCCCAACGATTTTACCATTTCCTTGGATGTAGTAAAGATGAATATGGTACAAACCTGTGCTTCTTTTATGGTCACTCGCTTTGACAGTTGTTTTGTAAGTTCCATTGGCCTGTCTAGTGGCAGTGTACCAGATAATATCGTCCTGACCATTGACATTAGACCAGGTCGGTAATTTCACTTCACGAACGCCGTAAGGGCTAGAAACACCTGAAACAATCACATCAAAGGTTCCTGTGTTAGGATTATTATTCGCAATTGTAATATTGCCTTTTGCTCTTGCTAAAGATACAATTACTTGCGTTCCTGCTACTCCAACGATTTTGCCATTGTCTTGGATATAATACAGATG
This sequence comes from Streptococcus sp. HMSC066E07, assembly GCF_001814695.1. Classification (NCBI taxonomy): domain Bacteria; kingdom Bacillati; phylum Bacillota; class Bacilli; order Lactobacillales; family Streptococcaceae; genus Streptococcus; species Streptococcus sp. HMSC066E07. The sequence continues at coordinate 88,775 of NZ_KV817464.1, read as the reverse complement.
AACATTATATAGACCTGTTGAATATTTGTGATCACTTACCTTGACAGTTGTCTTATACGTTCCATCAGCTTGTTTTTTAGCGGTATACCAGATAATATCATCTTGACCATCTACATTAGACCAGGTCGGTAATTTCACTTCACGAACACCATCTGGACTGGAAACGCCTGAGACAATCACATCAAAAGTTCCTGCGTCTGGATTGTTATTTGTGATAGTCAAAGTACCTTTAGGATGCGCAATTGAAACTGTTGTCGTTGTCCCTGTTACTCCTACCAACTGATTATTTTCTTGGATATAATATACATGAATATTATACTCTCCAGTTGATTTTTTATGATCAGTCGCTTTAACTGTTACTTTGTAAGTTCCATTGGCTTGTTTCTTAGCAGTATACCAGATAATATCATCTTGACCACCGATGCTGGACCAAGTTGGAACTTTCACTTCACGAACGCCATAAGGACTGGAAACATTGGAAATAAGGACATCAAAAGTTCCTGTGTCTGGATTATTATTAGCAATGGTCACTTTTCCTTGAGGTCGTCCAAATGAAAGCTCGGTAGTTGTTCCACCTACGCCAACCAACTTCCCATTATTTTGGATGTAATAAAGGTGAATGTGATAGAGTCCTGTAGAAAATTTGTGATCTACTGCCCTTACTGTTACTTTATAAGTTCCATCAGCCTGTTTAGCAGCTGTATACCAAATAATGTCATCTTGACCATTGACATTAGACCAGGTCGGTACTTTCACTTCACGAACGCCGTAAGGAGCAGAAACGTCCGACACAATCACATCAAAGGTTCCCGTGTTAGGATTCTTGTTTTGAACCGTGATTTTTCCCTTTATTGGCTGATTTACAGCACGATTGCTTGGAGTTGCCTTATTCGTAAATCGTCCAGTATAATCCACGCTTTGGTCAAAAACATGACGACCAAGTAGTAGTTCAGCTTGCGAAGTAAACTGCCAAGCACCTGCTTCACTATTATATTTCAGTGTTTTCGCATCATCTGCACTTAATTTTGAAGTTGGATATTGTGCTACCCAGAAATTCTCCAAGCCAAATTGCTCTGTTTGGATTGGTCCTTTCGTTCTGAGATTATTTCGATCAAGCCAACTTGCACTTGTATAGTACATCAAATTTGAAAAACCCATACGCCGCATTTCATCTGCCCAAGCTTGAGTAGTTGCATTGATATTCGGACGCATATCAGAATCTTCAATATCATTTACCATAACAGTTGAGGAAGGAAGGTTCAATCGCCTTGCTTCCTCTGCAAAATAGCGCGCTTCTGCTCTTGCTTCTGCTTCATTAGTATAATGAGAAAAAGCATAAGCCGACACTTGCATACCTGCCGCTTGTGCATTCTGTGTTTGAGAAGCCGCATAAGGATTTTTATAACTCGTTCCTTCTGTTAATTTGACAACAACCCCATTTACCCCTTTTTCAGCTAAATGTTGATAATCCTCTTTGCTGATATGTCCATTATGACTGCTGACATCCACAAAAGTTGATTTTTTCACTTGTGCATCAGGATTACTTCTAGCTGTTGCTTGATTATTCTGTGCAGCAAAAAAAGTTGACTTGTTGTCTTTTTTAGTCTCAGTTGTAGTTGTCGAATTTTCTTTTACAACATTTTGTTCTTCTGAAACTTTAGCTTCAGTTGAAGCGGTTGATGAAGCAGTTGCTTCATTTTTAGATGAAGAAGATGAAGTTGTTTGATTTATTGGAGCAGTTTGAGTTACTTCTTTTGTTTGGAGTTCAACTGAAGAATGAGCTTCTTGTTTATTGACTTCTACTGTCGGCTGTGGCGTAGAAGTTTTTACAGGTTCATCAGCAAAAACCTGATGTGAACTAGCTGCAATTAAAATAGCTGTGCTTGCTAAATAAAATAAACTTTTCTTTTTCATTTTATTTCTCCATTTTAAAATAAGCCTGCCATAAAATATGGCAAGCTAACTATTTCTTTTAAGAATTATTTTACAAAGTCCAACAATGCAAGGAAGCTTTCTGCTTCAAGTGATGCTCCACCAACAAGGGCACCGTCAACATCCGGACATGCCATGTATTCAGCTACATTGTTCGGTTTTACTGAGCCGCCGTATTGTACACGTACTTTGTCAGCCACTTCTTGACCAAAGTCAGCTGCTACAACATCACGAACTGCTTTACACATTTTTTGAGCATCGTCTTGAGTAGCTGATTTACCAGTACCGATAGCCCAGATTGGTTCGTAAGCAATGACAAGAGAAGACACTTGTTCTGCTGTCAATCCTGTAAGGGCTGCAGATACTTGAGCACCTACAAATTCCACTGCTTTACCAGCTTCGTAAGTTTCAAGAGATTCACCACAGCAGATGATTGGAAGAAGACCGTTGCGGAAGATAGCATGAGCTTTCTTGTTGATATCTTCGTCTGTTTCATGGAAATAGTCACGACGTTCAGAGTGACCAATTACAACATAATCAAGACCCATTTCAGAAAGAACTTTGGGACTATTTTCACCAGTAAATGCACCAGCATCTTCAAAATAAGTATTTTGTGCAGCAACTTTAAGATTTGAACCTTTTGCTGCAGCAAGAACTGTCGTCAAATCAAGTGCAGGAGCTGCGATACCTGCTTCAACAAGATCAGATGAAGGAAGTTTACTTGCAACTGCTTCTACAAAAGCTTTAGCTTCTTCTGGATTTTTGTTCATTTTCCAGTTACCAGCAATAAATGGTTTACGTGACATTTCACATACCTCTTCTTTTTTTATTTACATCTATTATTTTACCATAATTTAATAGAGAAATAAAGACTGAGTCGAATGAAATCATAAAAAAGAAAGCCCCGCAACAGCGGAGCTCATTTGTCTGACTTTAATTGTTCATCTGGGAACTTAATTGAATTAAGCTTCGATTTCTGTAACCATACCTGAACCTACAGTACGTCCACCTTCACGGATAGAGAATGTAGTTCCTTGTTCTACGGCAATTGGGTGGATCAATTCAACGTCGATTGTTACGTTATCACCAGGCATTACCATTTCAGTACCTGCAGGAAGTTCGATTGAACCTGTAACGTCTGTAGTACGGAAGTAGAATTGAGGACGGTAGTTGTTGAAGAATGGAGTATGACGTCCACCTTCTTCTTTAGTAAGGATGTAAACTTCACCTTTGAATTTAGTGTGTGGATGAATTGAACCTGGTTTAGCAAGAACTTGTCCACGTTCGATTTCGTCACGTTGGATACCACGAAGAAGAACCCCTACGTTATCTCCAGCAAGACCTTCGTCCAATTGTTTACGGAACATTTCAACACCAGTAACAACTGCTTTTTGGATTTCGTCACGGATACCAACGATTTCAACTTCGTCGTTGACTTTAACAGTACCACGGTCGATACGTCCTGAAGCAACAGTACCACGTCCAGTAATTGAGAATACATCTTCGACTGGAAGAAGCAATGGTTTGTCAGTGTCACGTTCTGGTTCTGGAATGTATTCATCAACAGTATCCATCAATTCCATGATGATGTCTTCATATTTTTCATCACCTTCAAGAGCTTTAAGAGCTGAACCTTGGATAACTGGGATTTCATCACCTGGGAAATCGTATTCTGAAAGAAGGTCACGGATTTCCATTTCAACCAATTCAAGCAATTCTTCATCGTCAACCAAGTCAACTTTGTTCATGAAGACGATAAGGTATTTAACACCTACTTGGCGTGAAAGAAGGATGTGTTCACGAGTTTGAGGCATTGGTCCGTCAGTTGAAGCTACTACAAGGATAGCTCCGTCCATTTGAGCAGCACCAGTGATCATGTTTTTAACGTAGTCCGCGTGCCCTGGAGCGTCGATGTGAGCATAGTGACGTTTAGCAGTTTCGTATTCAACGTGTGCAGTGTTGATAGTGATTCCGCGTTCGCGTTCTTCTGGAGCAGCATCAATAGATGAATAATCTTTTGGTTGGTTAACTGAACTTGGAAGACGACGTGCAAGTACAGTCGTGATAGCTGCAGTTAGGGTAGTTTTACCATGGTCAACGTGTCCGATTGTACCGATGTTAACGTGTGGTTTACTACGATCGTATTTTTCTTTTGCCATTTGAGTAAAAGCCTCCAATAAAATATATTTTATAGATAGACAGTAGGCAATACAGTCTAACTTTCCTTACTATTTTATCAAATTTTCTTCAAATTGCAAGCATTTTACGCCTTTTTTATCAATTTATTCTTTGTCCAACTTGTAGTATGGTTGATTTGGTGTAGAAGCCCCAATACTTGATGCGTAAATCCACTCCTTACCTTCCAACTGAGCAAAATTTTCAGCTTTTCCTGTCAAGATGACGCCTGAGAACTCTAATTTTTCTAGGTCTTCTTTCTTAGACAAGTCTAGCTTACCAAATTTTTTCAAGTAGGTTTTAATGTCATCTGACGGAGTTACATTATTGTAGCTGCTTTTTCCAAATCCACTTTTAATATATTTCTTCAGATTAGCCAAGAATCCATCTACATCCTTCATTTTGGAAAGTCTATCACTCAGTTTCTCTCCTTCTTTGAGGTTTTTAATAGCTTCTTCTGCTTCCTTTTTGTGAAGATATTCTTTTTGCGTTAGATAATCTGGACTCGTACCATATAGATTGCTTGGTTGCCACCAGCTTGGATCGCTTGTTGAATTTGTACCAATCCAATACCAATTGGTCTTGAGGTTCTTAGGTATCATTGCCCGAATTTCTTTTAAACTATAGGGTTTATCAAAGGTCAGAGCCACTTCTACCAGTTGATTTTTCATTTCTTTGATATAAGGAAGTTCTTGGGTTGGTTCATGGACAGATTCTCCTTTCTCCTCTTTAGCTTTTTTATTATAGAATTGTGGCACTTTTTGGTTATTTTCTATTTGAATAGTTGCCCCAGATTCTGTATATCTGCCAGAATTTGCATGAAAAAGGATTCCTCGATTGATATTAAAAATTCCAAAATCTGCCTTATATTCACCATAGTCGAGTGGAATTCCATAAATATCTTTAGCTTGTCTACCTTTAATACCACCGTGGAACATATCCCCACCATTAGCAGACCATGTATACGTTTCAATATTAGGAAAGGCGACGCTTTCAACTAATTGTACCTCATTGACCACCTTCCAAGCTTGGTCGCTGATGAGTTTTCCTGTAATCATACGAGCAGCAATATATATTCCAAAAAATACTACCACTACTGTTGTTGACCAGAGGATAATCCGCTTGATATTTCTCTTTTTGTTTTTCTTCGCAACGATTTCAAATGTTTCCATGATGATATCCTTTCTTTTCCAAAACCTGTCGAAGTTTCTTTCGACTGCGCATGAGCTGAACCTTGACTTTGCTCTTAGAATAATGGAGCACTTCTGCTATTTCACCTGTTGAAAATCCTTGAAAATAATAAAGATCCAACATGATTTTATCCTGTGTTGGCAACTTTTCTACCTCCTCCATGAGAAAGTCATAATCTGCTCCTTCAACAATCAATTGATTTTCCTTTGTAAAAAAATCTCGTCGCAGGATTTCCATATAATGCTTATCACGCCGGTATTTGTCAATATAACGGCGAATAGACACACGATACATCCAAGCTCGCATTTTTTGAGCAGGGATGACAAAATCAGACTCTAGCATTTTGATAAAAACATCCTGAACAACATCTTCTGCTTGCTCTTTTGGAACGCCTGAGCCTTGCAGATAATAGACGATTTCTTTCGCAAAGGTAATCAAGACTTTTTCATAATCATCTAGTTTGATATTCTCATCCCCCTTCCTTCACTAGTATAACGAATTGAAAGCGTTTTTGGTTACAAAGATATAAAAAAATCGGACTATTCCGATTTTTTATTCTTCATCAGCCTGAGTTTCTCAGTCCTGTCGCAATTCCGTTGATTGTGATATGAATCAATCGTTCTTCATCCGAGGATAATTCTCCACGGCGTTGACGCTTGATGAGTTCTAGCTGAATATAATTCAAAATGTTAAAGTAACGCATGCGGTAGTCTAAACTGTCTCGCAAGTAGGGATTTTCTTCTAACAGGTCGTCATAATCTTCAATGGCAAGAATAACATTCTTGGTTAATTGCCACTCATCCAAAATTGTATAATAAATTTCTTGTACTTCTTTATCTTCACACAATTGAGCATATTCAAAGGCGATATTCATATTCGACTTTGATAACACCATGTCTACATTGGACAAAAGCGATTGGAAGAAAGGCCAATTTTTATACATCTTTCTCAAGAAAGCTAGATTTTCTTCTGGATTTTCATCAATAAATTCTTTAAAGCTGGATCCAACACCATACCAACCAGGGAACATCACCCGACTTTGTGACCATGAAAAGACCCACGGAATGGCACGCAAGCCACCGATTTCGGTAATTGTTTTACGCGCAGCCGGTCGCGAACCAATATTAAAGCTGGAAATAGCTTTGATCGGGCTTGATTCAAAGAAATAATCATAAAAATGCTCATTGCCAAAAACCAAATCACGATAAATTTGATAGCTTCGTTCTACTACCTGATCCATAATATGCTCATAGCGCTTGGACGTGTTGGTATCACTTTTTTTCTTAGTAATCATACGATTAATCGTTGCCGACACCAGCATTTCTAAATTATAATACGCAGCATCTTTATTTCCATATTTATTGCCAATGACTTCTCCTTGCTCTGTCAAGCGAATCCGGTCATTGATACTACGGAGAGGCTGAGAGGTAATGGCTTCATAAGTAGGTCCGCCACCACGACCAACCGTTCCACCACGACCGTGGAAAAAGGTGATTTTCACACCAAATTCATCTCCGATAGCAGTCAGTTGCTGTTGCGCTTTATAGAGAGTCCAGCAGGATGATAAGTAACCACCGTCTTTATTGCTGTCTGAATAGCCCAGCATGATTTCTTGATAGTTGTTATTAGAGGCAATCCATTTCTGAGCGATTGGAAGAGATAAGTATTTCTTCATCGTGTCATAGGAATTATCCAAGTCTTCAATGGTTTCAAAGAGCGGCACAATCTGTACACGCGCAAATTCTTTGTCAATGAGACCAACTTCCTTGTGCATAACAGCCAACTCTAAAAGGTCAGACACGCTCGTAGCATGAGAAATAATGGTTTGCTTAATAACCGCATCTCCTAGCTTGTCTTTCAACTCACGCGCCGTTTGAAAAATCTCTAATTCTTTTTGCAAAAGGGCAGATTTTTTAGCATGTGTTGCAGAGAGAATCCGCGGATCATAGAGAAGTTCATTTAGCAGAACGTGACATTTTTCGTCTTCAGAAAGCTCGCTATAATGCTCCACAATTCCTGCGCTCGCTAATAACTCCGCAACGCAGGCTTCATGAACACTGGAATCTTGACGCATATCAATGGAAGCAAGGTAAAAACCGAATACTTCTACTGCTTGAAGCAACTCAGTAAACTCACCAGAAATCATTGCTTCGCCTTTATTTTCAAGAAGAGACTGCTTGATAGCTAGTAAATCATGTTTAAATTCTTCAATTTTGTGGTAATGTGGCTCGGTTTTTATCTGATCAATAAAGTAAGTCTTTGTATTTTTTAGTTTTGTTTGAATATAGTAGAAGGCTCGACGATACAATTCTTTTTCGCGGTAAATAGAATTATCTTCTGACAGATAAGCCATTTCCTGCACCGCTTCACTTACTTTTACGATACCTGTTGACAAAGAAAATTCACGGTACAAATTAGCAACTTTCGTATCGTAATAGTTCATAATCACTTCACATTGTGTCAAAGCGGATTTTTTCAATGTTTCAGCTGTAACATAAGGATTTCCATCTCGGTCACCACCAATCCACATTCCCATCGTAATAGGGGTAGGATTTTTCAGGTCAATCCCGTGCTGTTTGGCTAAGCGCTTGTATTCTTCTGTTAAATTAGTCACCGCCTGCAAGAAAGAGCTATTGTAGTATTCCATCACATTGGTGATTTCATTGGTCACTTTTAATTTCTTCTCACGAATCATATCTGTCCGCATGATAATTTCGATATACCGACGAAGATTATTGTGCCATTTTTGCTCATTGAGCAAGCCCATTCGCACATCGCGGTATTTACGCAACAAAACGTGAATATGATTGGTCAAATCCAGCATAGTCGTTCGTTGCACTTGAGTTGGATGAGCTGTTAAAACAGGGACCACATTCAAATGCTCCAAAATTTCAGCAGCGTTTTCCTTTTCAGCAACCAAATCAATCGTTGTGGATAATTTCCCAAGATAATCTTGACCCACATTATTTTGATAGTTAATCTCAAAAGCCAAATCCACATCTTCTGAAATATTGATTAAAAGAGGCAGGATTGAAAAATAACGAGAAATATAGGACATTTCCTTGTTCGATAGACTTTGAACAATCTCATTTAACCCTTCATAATTTCCAACTGCTGCTAATTCTTTTAAAGCAATGATTTTTTCAAAGGTTTCAGGACTCAGCATATTTTTTGTAACTTCTTCTAATAAGTCCGTCAGAATCGTAACTTCTTCTTTGATAACTTCTTTATTGTTGTAATTTTCTAATTTTTGAAGTGACATAATCTACACCTTTCAATAAGCTTTTGCTCAATCTAACGTTAGCGAATAATTCTTAAACCGTGATTGGTTTCTTCGATTTCTCTATACAAACTTTCTCGTTTTTCATTGGCATCAATGTTTAACACAAAAGCAATCGCTACGGATAATACCAACAAACTATTTCCACCTTGTGATAAGAAGGGGAAGGTGACACCCGTCGAAGGAATCAAACCGGAAATTCCTCCAATATTGACAAACGTCTGTGTCAGTAGCATTCCACCGACACCAAGAGCCATCATAGAATTAAATGGATCTTTCGCTCGAATTCCCACAAGAATAATCCGCAAAATAAGGAAAAATAAGAGGGCTAAAATCAAGCTGGCACCGATAAATCCAAATTCTTCAATAACAATGGAAAAGACGAAGTCTGTCTGTGCTTCTGGCAAATAACCACGTTTTTCGATAGAATTTCCTAATCCTAAGCCAAACCAACCGCCATTGCTCATGGCGTAATAGGAATTAGCTAGCTGGTGACCTGCGCCTGATAAATCTTTAAAAGGATTAAAAAAGGCACTAAATCGTTTTGCTACATAGCCAAACACAGGAACCTGAGCAACTTTTTCCACACCAATCAACCAGATGCCTGCTAAAACTGCTGTGGAAAGAGTGACCAATATCCCAAGAAGAGTTGAAAACCAGCGATAACCAATCCCACTAACCGTTACCATGATTAAGGTCGTCAGCAAAAGAATGGTCGCATTCCCCAAGTCAGGCAGCGCTGCCACAATCCCAATGAGCACCACGACCAGAATTCGCCAATCGTTCAGTGCGCGTGGAATCAGTTGATTTCGTGTTAAAGCCTGATAGTCATACGTTGCGATTTCATCTTGCTGATGAGAAAATCGCTGTGCTAAAAACCAAATCAGAATAATTTTTAAATACTCAGCCGGCTGGAGACTAATCGGACCAAATCGTAACCAACCATGTGCACCATTGATTCGGGCACCAAGGAAGCGAGATAAAATTAAAAGCAAGATTTCCACAAAAATAACAATGACAATCAGTCGATTGTCTTTTAAGAAATCTAACTTTATTTTGTAAATTAAAGCAATAGCAAGTAAGCTGATTACCCAGAAAATTCCTTGATTTAAAACAGATCTGAGCGAATTCGCTCCCACCTGTACTAAAGTGGCACTTGATGTCGAATAAACAACTATCAATCCCAAAATAGATAAAATCAAATAAGGAATCAAAATGGAATAATTCAGCAGGTGGCGTTTATCAATTTTCATAGTTCACCTAATATTATTAAATTTTCACCGAACATTATACCATTTTCCAAGGTAAAAAAAAAGTATTTAACGAACGGTATTTTTTAAATCCTTGCAGTATCTAGGCTAAACTTTAACTAAAAAAAGAACAATAAGCTGAGTCTATGAAAAGGATTTATAAGCATTCTTCACCATTATGTCCAATAAACCGCTTTCTTTAATATTTCAATTTGATGACAAATACTTATTTTCTACTAGTTTATTTTGCTTTTTATCTGACTTTACGTTAAAATGAAATTATATGAGAAAGAGGATTAAACCGCTTGTTGTCTTTGTTTTCTTTGTTAGCTTCATTGCGATTATTTTAGGAGCGAAGCATTATTCAGAGAGCAAGGAAACTAAACAGCAAAAGGACGCTATTACACAAACATCAGCTACTTCTCAGTCAACTGATACTTCAGATTCCGATGAAGCAGACAAACCCTATAAACCAATCATTGACTTGTCCGGCTGGCAATTGCCAAGTGATATTAACTATGACGTACTAGCAAAAAATGTTTCTGGCGCCATTATACGCGTGCATAGCGGAGCACAAGCAAAAAAAGAAAATGCAGCTACACACTTAAACGGAATTGATAAATCTTATCAACGCCACATTGAAGAATTTCAAAAACGAAATATTCCTGTCGCTGTCTATGCTTATGTGGCTGGTAGCAACAAGAAAGAAATGCAAAAAGCTGCCGAAAATTTTTATAAAGCTGCTTCAAAATACAAACCTACCTACTACTGGCTAGATGTTGAAGAAAAAACTATGGATGACATGAATGCTGGTGTTGAAGCTTTTCGCGCTAAGTTAGCATCATTGGGTGCTAAGAACATCGGGATTTATGTTGGAACCTATTTCCTTGAAGAACACAGTATCTCAACTAAGAAATTCACAGCTATTTGGATTCCAACTTACGGCTATAATGACGGTTATTACAACGCTGCCCCTAAGACAGACTTGAAATATGATTTACATCAATACACATCACAAGGCTCAATTAGTGGTTTTGCACATGATGTCGATCTCAATCAGCTATCTCCTTTAAAAAATCAGACAAAAACATTTAAAAAGTTATTTGGTAATGGAAAATAATAACTCTGTAATAGTTTGAATCGAAAACTTTGCAGAGTTTTTCTTTTCTTCTCGTCCAGTTATCACTACTTTCTTGTTTCTAAATATGATATAATAACTAACATAGAAAAGTTTAGGGAGTAATGGATGATTTCTTGGTTGATAAGAATTTTTAAGGGAATTGTCATCGCGCTAGGATTTATTCTCCCCGGAGTATCTGGTGGAGTTTTAGCCGCTATTTTGGGGATTTACGAGCGGATGATTTATTTTTTAGCGCATATAAAAGAGAATTTTCGTGAAAATGTACTCTATTTTTTACCTGTTGGTATTGGAATAGTTTTAGGGATTGCACTATTTTCCCTGCCAGTTGAATATCTCTTAGAGCATTATAAAATCATTGTTTTATGGGGATTTGCAGGAGCGATTATCGGTACGACTCCAAGTTTGCTAAACGAATCTACCAGAGAATCTGATCGCGACCGAACTGATGTTATTTGGTTCGTAGCCACTTTTTTCATCTCTGGGATTTGCATTTATTTCCTCAATAGTTTAGTCGGAACATTGCCAGCAAATTTCTTGACTTTTATTTTAGCTGGTGCCCTTATCGCACTGGGAATTCTCGTTCCAGGATTAAGTCCTTCAAATTTGCTCTTAATTTTGGGACTGTATTCTCCTATGCTAATCGGTTTTAAATCTTTAGATATTTTGGGAACCTTTTTACCAATCGGAATTGGCGGTCTCCTCGCATTTGTGATTTTTTCCAAATCTATGCACTATGCTTTGGAAAATTATCATTCTCGAGTATATCATTTTATCATCGGTATTGTCTTGTCGAGTACCATTCTCATCTTGGTACCAAATCCTGGGAACAGTGAAAGTATTCATTATGCTAATACTTCTATCATCACTTTAGTTACTGCTGCCTTCTTCTTTGGTTTGGGAACTTGGCTGGGCGCTTGGATGAGCCAATTGGAGGAAAAGTATAAATAATGGCTAAAAAAACAAAAATTAAGAAAACTCTTGTAGAGCAAATTTTAACAAAAGCAAAAATTCCTCACAAAGGCCTCCAAATTAATGCTTTAGAAGGACAATTACCTGAAGAAATAGAGCGCTCACAAATTTATAAAACTTTAGCTCTAACAGGTGATAAAACAGGAACAGTCATTGGAATTGTGCCCATAACAAAACACCTTGCAGAAAAAAAACTAGCTAAAATATCTGGCAACAAAAAAGTCAGCATGATTCCGCAAAAGGAGTTGGAAAAAACAACGGGTTATATCCATGGCGCAAATAATCCTGTCGGCATTCGGCAAAAACACCACTTTCCTATTTACATTGACAATTCAGCTTTAACACGCGAGACTATTATTGTCTCAGCTGGAGAATTAGGACACAGTATTGAAATAAACGCAAAGGAATTAGCAAATTTTGTCGAGGCAACCTTTGCAGACATAAAAGAGGATTCAAAATAGAAAGGGAACTGTATGAAACTCTACTTCGTTCGACACGGAAAAACTCAATGGAATTTAGAAGGGCGCTTTCAAGGAGCTAATGGTGATTCACCGCTGCTTGAGACTTCTATTGAAGAATTGCACTTGCTTGGAAAACACATGGCTTACATTAAATTTGACAAGATTTTTTCAAGTGATTTACCACGCGCAATGGCAACTGCACAGATCATCTGTAGTGAAAATCAATATTCATCAGTTGTTGAACCACATACAGAGCTACGCGAATGGCAGCTTGGCTCCCTAGAAGGACAGAAAATCTCTACAATTACCGCCATCTATCCTCATCAGATGCAAGCTTTTCGTCATAATTTGGCAAAATTCAACAACTCTATTTTTGGTGCAGAATCGGTCTATAATACTACACGACGTACAATAGACTTCATTAAATCACAAAAAGGACAATCTTATGAAAATCTTCTTTTTGTTGGTCATGGAGCGAATTTAACCGCTTCTTTACGTTTGTTATTAGGCTATGACTTTGCTCAACTGCGTCAGCAGGGAGGCCTTGCCAATGGAAGTGTCACTATTCTTGAAACACAAGATTTTGAACATTTTACACTTCTTGATTGGAACAATGTTGATCACTTAAAAACAATTGAAACCGTGAGCGTATAAAATCACGGTTTTTTCTTTATTTATAGGTGAATTTCTGCCTTATTTATGATAGAATGAGGAAGGTAAACTTTAGGAGGAAGAATATGACTACTGAACATATTGAAGAATTAAATGACCAGCAGCTGATTCGTCGTGAAAAAATGGCTGCTTTAGCAGAACAAGGCATTGACCCATTTGGTAAACGTTTTGAACGTACCGCAGATTCTGCCCAATTAAAAGAAAAATATAGCGATAAAACAAAAGAAGAGCTACATGAATTAGCTGAAACTGCTACAATTGCTGGCCGCCTTATGACCAAGCGTGGTAAAGGAAAAGTCGGTTTTGCTCATATCCAAGACCGCGAAGGTCAAATTCAAATCTACGTCAGAAAAGATACTGTCGGCGAAGAGAATTATCAAATTTTCAAAAAAGCAGATATTGGCGACTTCCTTGGTATTGAAGGTGAGGTTATGCGTACAGATATGGGAGAGCTTTCGATTAAAGCAACTCACATTACACACCTCTCTAAAGCACTTCGTCCATTGCCAGAAAAATTCCACGGACTGACAGACGTTGAAACGATTTATCGTAAACGTTATTTGGATTTGATTTCCAATCGGGAAAGCTTTGAACGCTTCGTAACTCGCAGTCGTATCGTTTCAGAAATTCGCCGTTATCTTGACAACCAAGGATTCCTTGAAGTTGAAACACCTGTACTCCATAATGAAGCTGGTGGTGCTGCTGCTCGTCCATTTATTACTCATCACAATGCGCAAAATATTGATATGGTGCTTCGTATCGCGACTGAATTGCACTTAAAACGCCTGATTGTTGGTGGTATGGAACGTGTTTATGAAATGGGACGCATTTTCCGTAACGAAGGAATGGATGCCACTCACAATCCTGAGTTCACTACAATCGAGGCTTATCAGGCTTACGCAGACTTTGAAGATATCATGGACTTGACGGAAGGAATTATCCAAAGTGCGGCGAAAGCTGTCACAGATGCTGAAAGTGTCCCTTATCAAGGTACTGAAATCTTTATCGGTCGCAAATTTGCACGTAAACATATGCTAGAAGCCATTAAAGAGCAGACGGGTATTGATTTCTGGAAAGAAATGACTCTCGAAGAGGCCACTGCACTAGCTAAGGAACATCATGTAACAGTTGAAAAACACTTTACGGTTGGTCACATTATCAATGCTTTCTTTGAAGACTTCGTTGAAGATACCTTAATTCAGCCTACATTTATCTATGGTCATCCGGTAGAAGTATCTCCACTAGCTAAGAAAAATGCTGATGACCCACGCTTTACAGACCGCTTTGAGCTCTTTATCGTTGGACGCGAATTTGCCAATGCCTTTACCGAGTTGAACGACCCAATCGACCAATTAGCGCGTTTTGAAGCGCAAGCCAAAGCTAAGGAACTCGGAGATGACGAAGCAACTGGTATCGACTACGATTACGTAGAAGCTCTTGAATACGGCATGCCACCAACTGGAGGTCTCGGAATTGGAATTGACCGCTTGATTATGCTGTTGACAGATGTCACTTCTATCCGTGATGTATTGTTGTTCCCTACGATGAAATAAATTTACAAAAACGAGCGACTCTTCTCGAACCGCTAGCTGTCAAATAGACGTTAAAAAATAAAAGAAACACAATGAGCTTGTCTCTCTTAAAATGAGAAACAGGATTGCTGTGTTTTTTCTTTTACAGTTTAATTTCAAAATTATCTTGAAAAGGGGGCAGTTGGGTTAAATCATAAAATTCTCCCTTTGCACGCTTAAAACGAAAGACTTCTAGAAAGGAACGCCCTTCTTCTGTTGGATAAATGTCATACATATAGGGATTCGCTGCAAGAAGTTCCTCCAGCTTTTCTTTGCCTATATGCTCTGCCTGACCTGTCAAAGTAATGGACTTGCGCTCCATGGTACCATTCCCCTGCGTCATACCAGTCACCGACGCACGTCCATCATCTTTCAAACGTTTAAACAATGACTTAGAGGAGGCTGTCAAGAAATAAACAGTCTGTCCATCTTCAAGCATCATATCCATAACAGAAGTATGAGGATTTCCTGCCTCATCAACTGTTGCCACCACAACCGAGTGAATCTCTTAAACCAAAGTTTTAAGGTAATCCATTATATTCCTCCTACTTGACCTTGCGCACCAAAAAAGCAATCCCATTTTGGTCGGTAAAAAGGAGTTCTGACGAAGACAACCACTCACATCTTCCGCCCTTAGTTTGAGCTTGTTCATGGATAGCAATCAATTGCTCCTTATCAGTTACTTCTGCGGTAAAATAGGCCAGACCCAGCTGGTCAGGTTGACGCTGTTCTAAATTAGGTCCTCCCCATTCATTAACGGCTAAATGGTGATGATAAGCACCAGAAGCAAGCCAACTGGCTGAAGGAAGGCTAAATTTTTCAGATAAGCCCAATACTGCTTGATAAAATTGACTAGTGGCTCTGCTATTGTTCACTGAAAGGTGAATATGACCCATGCGAGTTCCTGCAGCGATTGTGAAAGGCTCTAGCTCCCGACCCAGTTCATAAATGGCTTGAGCGTCCAGCTCTTCGGTCACTCCGATAATCCGACCATCTTCACGAATATCCCACTCGGACACTGGCTTGTCCCAATAAAGTTCGATGCCATTTCCTTCTAAATCTTCCAGATAAATAGCTTCACTATAACCATGATCTGCTCCTCCTACCAAAGGAATCTGGTATTCAAGCAAATGTTTTAGAATATCAGCCAAATCCTGACGATAAGGCAAGAGAAGCGCCATGTGATAAAGACCGTAAAGCTGACGAATCGGAGTTTTATCTTGAACTTCCCTCAAATGTACTAAAGCTTTTTCGCCACGACCAAGAATGACTTCTTGTTCTGTCTGGAGCAAAATTTCTAGACCTAATATTTGATGATAAAAAGTTGTTTGTCGTTCAAGACTTTGAACATTGAGTACAACTTCAGCTAAATAAATATGACTTTTATATGGATAATTCATTATATTCCTCCCAAATGAGTACAGAGCACTTCATCTGTTTTCTATTTTCCTAAAACTGAAATCCGTTCTTGAATATGTTTTCCAGATTCGATTTCATCGACAAAGGCAATAGCGTAATCCGCATAAGAAATCTTGCTTTCTCCTGCTTCATTAACTGTAAAGAAATCGCCTGCTAAGATATATTCACCCGTATGAGCACCATCTGGTATAAATTCTGCTGCTGGGCTGACAAAGGTCCAATTCAAATCTTTCTTTGTACGAAGCAAGTCCAATTCATCTGCTTGAGCACTAGCAAGTGGTTTATAATCTGCAGAAAATTCTGCTGTATCTACCAAGCGGACTTTCTTTTCCTTATCAACATAAAGACTACCAGCACCACCCACAACTAGTAAACGTGTACTTGTGCCTGCCAACAAATCATTGAAATGCTCAATAGATTTGCTGTGAAGTGGCAACGTTTCTGGTGTCCAAGCTCCAAAAGCTGTAGCGACCACATCATAACCTGCCAAATCTTCTTTTGTCAAATCAAATAAGTCCTTTTTAAGTAGGTGCTGTGCCTGTGTTTTATTTTCAGAACGAACAATAGCTGTTACATCATGTCCACGTTTTACGGCTTCCTCAACAATGAGTTGCCCTGCTTTTCCATTTGCTGCTACGACTGCAATTTTCATAGTGATTTCCTCCGAAATTGTTTGTTATTTTTAGTTGTAATTTTTTTTATTACAATCATAGTATAACACATTTAGTTGTAATGTCAACAATTACAACTTAGAATCTTCAAGATTATTCAAAAAAAACAATCCATTTCTCACGAAACGGATTGTTTTTGTATCTCTTCTTGGGCGGATGCAACGACATCTGCAAGGCTGGTTTTACTCAATTCTTTTTCCATTGCTGCTTGAATTTCTGCTAATTTATCATCTAAAACTAAATGAATATTTCTGCCAATGGGACAAGATGGATTAGGATGCTCATGAAAGCTAAAGAGTTGTCCAGATTTGCCTAGGCATTCTACTGCTTGATAGACATCCAAGAGGGTAATGTCTTTTAAATCTTTCATAATGACAGCTCCGCCCGTTCCACGCGCAACGGAAATCAAGCCTGCGCTTTTCAACTGTGATAATGTCTTGCGAATAATGACAGGATTTACTCCAACGCTATCAGCTAAAAAATCACTAGTTACCTTATGTTCTTGACATTCTAGTGCTATAACAGTCAACATGTGCGTAGCAATGGTAAAACGACTCGAAATTTGCATGTAAAACTCCTTTCATTTGCTGATTCTATTACTAGTATACTTCATTTACGTTGTAACTTCAAGTATTACTTCTCAAAAAACTCCTTGAGATGTGCAACATAATCTTCTCGCTCACTAATTGCCCGAAGTAAATCATGGTTATGCGTATGATGAATTCCATTGACCAGACTTTCGTAATACACTTCATAATAAGGCAACTTCAATGTTCTCGCCAGTTCCAATTCTTTGTTTACGTCATAAGCGACTCGCCTAAAGTCAACCTCTGCTAAGCCTTGTTCATCAATTTTTAAAATAGCATACTGAGCTCGCAGATCCTTTCGCAAACAAGCATCTAGAAAGAAAGGCTGACCGATAGAGCCTGGATTGATAATCATCTGTCCCCCCGTCGCATAACGAAGAAATTGCTGATGAATATGACCATAAATGGCAATGGCACAATTGTTACCTTCAAACAGGCGATCAAAATTCTCTTGTTGACCAATGTGAATCAACTCTCGGCCCCAATTTTTATCTGGCAAATGATGAGTCACAGCGATTTCTAAATCGCCAACTTTTGTCAAAAGCTGCAAAGGCAATTCATGCAGTCGGTTCAGTTCTTCAGGCGTGACTTTTTCCAAAAGATACTGGCACAAACAAATCATATAGAGATGACTAGGGCGACTAATGTCTAATTTCCCATGAAGGGCATTCCAAATGCTATCTTCCCAATTTCCCCGCACTTGGAGACTGATTGGTAAAGTAGCCATTAAGTCGAGAATCTTCCTTCGACCCGTTCCCGGTGCCAATAAATCTCCCAAAAACCAGTAATCGGTCACCTGTTCCTTTTTAGCGTCCGCCAAAACAGCTTCTAATGCCGTTACATTTCCATGAATATCTGATAATAAAGCAATTTTTCGTTTCATTGTACCGTTTCATCTGTCCTTTATAAAATATTATAACAAACCAAGAAAAAACTTCCACTCCCAAGTTTGAGTGAAAGTTTTACTGCCTCATCAATCTACCGACTTCAACGCTTCCAACATGTCAATACGCCTCAATATTGCATTGACCATAAAGCCTAAGACAATCAAAATCATGATGATAGAAAAGACTGGTACAAGATATACAAACACCGATACTGCCGGATTGAGCAGAAAGGCGTCTGGGGCAATCGTCTCTAAAAGGGAGCGATGTAAGATATTCCCCAAAAACAAGCCTACGATAATACCAATAACAGACAAAAGAATGGTCTCTCGATAAATGTAAAGCGTGACTTCTTTATTATGAAATCCCAATACTTTAATCGTTGATAATTCTCGAATCCGCTCTGCAACATTGATATTCATCAAGTTATAAAGAATCACAATGGCTAGTAAAATAGAGGCAAAGGTTAAAATCTGCATTACAAAGCCAAGAGATTTGACAATGACATCAATTTGTTCCAAAATCCCCGTATTTTGTACGACTGCTCGCACACCAGTTAATTTCATGAAGGCTGCTGCGGTATCCTGCACATTTTTGCTAGAGGAATCTTTCAATTTTATCAGATAAGCATTTTCTTGGAACTTACGAGCAAATACCGTTTGATAATAGTCCTGATTCATAAAGATAAAATGCCCTGCGTACATTTCAGTGATACCAGAAACTTTGATTTTATAGCGTTTTCCTTCATCGGATGTCACCTCAAAAGTATCTCCAACAGAAACATGCATAATGGTTGCTAATTTCTGAGAAATGACCGCTCCATGCGAAGACAAGTTCAAGCTCGCTTTGCTTTGACTATCATATAACTCTATGAAATGATGAAAATCCTTGCCTGTTGTCACAAATAACGCGAGAGATTGTTCATCTTTTGCTCCTTGAATTTTTTTGGTAAATCCTTCCTGATAGATACCGTGTTTCTTGGCTATTTTTTTATCTGCCAATAACTGACTGATTGCTGCTTGCTCATCAGATTTGAGATAATGTTTTTGCGAAATGACAGCATCATATTTGATAATTTCTCCATACTGACGATTTCCTATACCTGCCATAGAAGATGACAAACCGAGACCAGCAAATAAAAGGGCGACGGAGCCTGCCACACCAAAAATAGTCATCAGCATTCTTTGCTTGTAGCGAAAGATATTTCGAGCTGTTACTTTTTGCGCAAAACTAAGGCGATGCCAAATAAAACCAATCCGCTCTAGCAAGATCTTAGAGCCTTTATTAGGTGCCTTAGGTAACAATAATTGAGACGGCTTTTCTTTCAATTCTTTATGTGCAATATAGAGGGCTGGTGCGACGCCACACAAGACCGAGCATAAAAGAGCAATGAGACTAATTTCCCAATAAAAGTCTAATCGCAAAGCTGGATAAGTGGAGGTTTTAAAAATCGTTTTCCCTAAGATGTAGGGTAAGAAATATGTACCTAACAAACTTCCTATTACTGTACCTAGCAAGCTTGAAACAAAGCCATAGATGACAAATTTCTTAACGACATCTTGGTTCCGATAACCCAAAGCTTTTAAAACACCTGCATTTGTGCGTTCTTCGCTGACAAAACGTGTCATTGTCGTTACCGTTACAAGGGCAGCTACCAGATATAGTACAATCGGGAAAGCATTCCCTACAGCTGAGATTCCATAAGCACGATTCCCCGTTGTTGTGTACTCGTCAGCTCCTGGAAATGTCCGACGTGTATACACGCGGTAGGTTGGTACAGACAAGCCAGCTACTTCATCTTTTGCCTTTTGAATGTCTGCTTGCCCATTTTTTATTTTTGTTTCAGCATCTTTCTTTTGCTTTTCGTATTCAGTTTTTTTATCGTTCAATGTTGCCTGAACTTGGTTCAATTGCGTCTGACCATCTGCGATTTGTTGTTTTGCTTGCGCCAATTGGGCTTGACCTGCTTGGTATTCGACTTGTTTATTTCTTAAGGTTGCCTGACCACTTTGATATTGAGCCAAGCCTGCGTCATATTCAGCTTGTTTCGCATTCAATGCCTCAGCCGCAGATTGGTATTGGGCAAGTCCTGCTTGATAAAGCGCTTCTTGGTTTTGATACTGCGTCAGTACAGTTTGAAATTCAGCCTGCTTTTTCTCTAATTCTGCACGAGCAAGATTTAATTTCGCTTCTTCTTGTGCTAGTTGAGTTTGTGCTGCCACAATTTCAGGCACTGTTGCTGGATCAATTCCTTGTGCTTGAAGCGTAGCTATTTTTTTCTGCAAATCAGTTTTTGCAGCCGCAAGTTGCGTTTGACCTTTTTCTAATTCAACCTGTGCTGCGGCTAATGTAGCTTGACTGTTTGCTAGATTTTCTTTTGTAGCAGACAATTGACTAGCTGCCTGATCTAATTGGGTTTTCATTTGGTTCAATTGTCCCCAACCTGAAGAAAGTTGAGCAGCGGCTGTATCCAATTTTGCTTTTGAGCTTGCTAAAGTTTGTTCAGCCTGTGCAATTTGAGCTGCGCCCTGTGCAAGCAAGTTTTCTTTTTCAGTTAGTTGACCTTGAGCAAGCTCTAAATCTGCTCTTTTTTGATCAATTTGATCCTGCGCATTCCTTAGTTGCTGCTGGGCATCTGCCAATGCTTGTTGAGAAGTTTGAATTTTTGCTTCTCCGTCCGCAATTTTTGTCTGTGCTTGTTTTTTTATCTCTGATAAACGATTTTTCCCATTATCAGCCACTAGCTTTTCCAGCTCATTTTCATACTGTTTTACCTTTTTTCGATAGGAGTCTCCAAAAGAATTAAGTGCTTTTAAATCGTCATACTTCAAACGAGCAACTGTATAGACTGAACTTTGAAATGTTTTTGGCATCACCACTGCATAAGCAGATAAGGTCCCACTCCCTGAGTTAGAATTGCCAAGAGAAATCGTCGAAGCCAATTCACTTGAATTGACGAATCCCGTCACCGTAAAGGTATGCTGCTTCAAAGCATAATCATTGGTTCCTTCCTCGTTTAAAGTAATGCTATCGCCAATCTTGTATTTTCCTCGATAAAAACTAGCCAAAGCCACTTGATTTTCCTTGCTTGGAAAATGACCTGAGACAAGCTTGAACTTAGAAATATTAGTTGTCTTAGAAAAAACTCGAACAGAAGTTGAGCTATCGTCAATCACTGTATCTGTGAAATAACCATATTCTACCTGTGCATTTGAAATTGTATTCAGTTCTTTTTGATCAGCTTTGCTAATGCCATAGTCTGATATCACTGCCAAATCCATCATTTTCATCTGTGAAAGATAACGATTGGCTGAATTTTCAATATCTGGACTAGCTGCTTTCAGTCCTACTAGTGCAAAAGAGCCTAACATCATCAAGAACATAATGGACAGAAAGCGTCCTTTGGACTGACGAAAAGAGAGCCCGATGTCCTTATTTAGAATGGATTTTTTCATATCACCACTCCTTGCTAATACTCTAGACTTGCAATGTCTTGAGGATGTTCATTCAAAGTGACGGATTGAATCCGTGCATCGTGCATGCGAATCACGCGATCTGCAATCGGAGCTAAGGCGCCATTATGAGTTACAATAATCACTGTTGCTCCCTGCTTTCGCGACATATCTTGAAGAATTTGCAGCACTTGCTTACCTGTTTTATAGTCCAGTGCGCCTGTTGGTTCATCACAAAGCAAAATTTTGGGATTTTTCGCCACAGCACGCGCAATAGAAACCCGCTGTTGCTCGCCACCAGACAATTGAGCAGGAAAATTATGCAGCCGATTTCCCAAACCAACTGCTGCTAATGCCTCTGCTGCGTCCTGTGCATCTTGAACAATTTCTGAAGCCAATTCAACATTTTCTAACGCCGTTAGATTGGGAACTAAATTATAAAATTGAAAGACAAAACCAACATCATTTCTCCGATAGTCCGTCAACTGGTGAGCGTTGTAATGCGCTATATTTTGCCCATCAATCAGGACATCTCCCTCGTCATTGCTGTCCATTCCACCAAGAATATTCAAAATCGTTGATTTTCCAGCGCCTGAAGCTCCAAGAATGATGACTA
Source organism: Streptococcus sp. HMSC066E07 (assembly GCF_001814695.1). Lineage (NCBI taxonomy): Bacteria > Bacillati > Bacillota > Bacilli > Lactobacillales > Streptococcaceae > Streptococcus > Streptococcus sp. HMSC066E07. The sequence goes on along the minus strand of NZ_KV817464.1, from coordinate 66,504 downwards.
GCTCACCTTTTTCAATCTCAAAAGAGATGTCATTGTTAGCAATGATTTCTGTGTCTCCCATTTGATATCGTTTGTAACTATGCTTCATTTCAATATAAGCCATCGCCTTTTCCTCTTTCAATTTCCATGTCCAATTAAATAAACAAGCTGTTGATTGAATCCTATCTTTATTATAAAATAGACTTAACATAAAGGCAATCATCAATTATCAACAGAGTGTTCATTTAAGGAGTATTATGGTACAAAATCGACAAACAGCAACCAAGCAGCATATCAGAGAAGCCCTCATTCAGCTCTTGTTAGAAGAAAAATTTGAAACAATTTCCGTTAGTAAACTCTGCCAACGGGCAGGTATCAATCGTGGAACTTTTTATCTTCACTATCTTGATAAATACGATTTGATTGAAACGCTAAAAGAAGAAATCATCGCTCAATTGAGCAAAAATTTTGAAGAAACGACAAACACGCGTGACCTACTCATTACCAATCTAAGCTATCTCCAACAAAATTATGACCTGATTTATGCCGTTTCTCAAAGTCATTACCTCAATTTCCGTGAAACAATCCGTGAATTCATGCTTAGCATTTTAACGAACGAGCAACACAGACTTCAAACCGAATACTTTTTAAAAGAAAATTTCACCATTTCTAAAAAATATGCGCTGGAAGTCTTTTTATCTAGCGTAGAGGGCATTATCTCACTCTGGATTTCAAGTGGAGTTAAAGAAACACCTGAAGAAATGACGAATACGATTTTACAAACCTTTGATTACGATGCTTGGCGATTGTAAACTAAAAAACTCTATTTCTATAAAAGGGATTTCCTCAATTAGAAATAGAGTTTTTGATATACATTTTTTCTAAAGCTCAAAAATTGAAAGGTTGTAAAATGAGACGACAGCATACAGGATATGATGTTCTATTGCATATCTTTATAACCAGTCATGTCATCATTGCAACCTATCATCTACTTTTTAGCTTAGTTGTCCTTATCATCTATGCGTGATTTTCTAGCAATATCAGCCAAAATATGGTCTACAAATTCTGCAATTGTTTCTGTATGTGTTTGTTTACTTCCGTAACGACGAACATTCACCGTACCGTCTGCTTGTTCCTTGTCCCCTACAATCAATTGGTAAGGAACTTTATGGGTTTGACTTTGACGAATCTTGTATTGCATTTTTTCATTGCGTTCATCAACATCCACGCGGACACCACGATTGCGCAGTTCTTTCGCCACTTTCCAAGCATAGTCAGCATGTGCTTCATTAGAAATCGGAATGACTGTCACTTGATGAGGAGCAAGCCAAGTTGGGAAAGCACCTTTGTAGGTTTCAATCAAGTAAGCAATAAAGCGCTCCATAGTAGACACGATACCACGGTGAATCATGACTGGACGATGCTCTTCACCGTCTGCTCCGACATAATGAAGGTCGAAACGTTCTGGTAGCAAGAAGTCTAATTGAATAGTGGAAAGAGTTTCTTCATTTCCAAGAGCCGTTTTTACTTGGACATCCAACTTAGGACCGTAGAAAGCAGCTTCGCCTTCTGCCTCAAAGTAATCCAAACCTAAGTCATCCATTGCTCCTTTTAACATGCGTTGAGCATTTTCCCACATTTCATCATTATCAAAATATTTATGTTTGTCATTCGGATCACGATAAGACAGACGGAAACGATAATCTGTAATGTTGAAGTCTTTGTAAACGTCAATCATCAAATCCAGCACATGTTTAAATTCTTCTTGAATTTGTTCTGGCATGACAAATAAGTGAGAATCATTCAGCGTCATTTCACGAACACGTTGGAGTCCTGAGAGCGCACCTGATTTTTCAAAACGGTGCATCATACCAAGTTCTGCAATGCGAATTGGCAGCTCACGATAAGAATGCACATGGTTTTTATAGACCTCAATATGATGCGGGCAATTCATCGGACGAAGAACAAATTGTTCACCGTCTCCCATATCCATTGGCGGGAACATATCTTCTTGGTAATGTTCCCAGTGACCTGAAGTTTTGTATAATTCTACACTTGCAAGCGGTGGCGTATACACGTGTTGGTAGCCGTCATTGACTTCGCGGTCTGTAATATAGCGCTCTACGATACGACGAATAGTCGCACCATCTGGAAGCCAGAATGGAAGTCCTTGTCCAACTTCAGGAGAAATCATGAAAAGATCAAGCTCTTTACCGAGCTTACGGTGATCACGTTCCTTGGCTTCTTCACGCATTTGAAGATAGTTTTTTAGGTCTTTCTTATCAAACCAAGCTGTTCCATAAATCCGTTGCATCATAGCATTGTCACTGTTCCCACGCCAGTAAGCACCTGCTACATTGAGCAAATGGAAAATTTGAATACGCCCAGTTGACGGTACGTGAGGGCCACGGCAAAGGTCCACATACTCACCTTGACGGTAAATTGTAAGACCTCCTTCGTCTTCTGAATGCTCTTCAATCAATTCTAACTTGTAAGGATCGTTTTTGAAAATTTCTCGTGCTTCAGCTTTCGTTACTTCTTCGCGGATTGACGGAAAATTTTCCTTGACAATCTTCTTCATTTCTTCTTCGATACGAGGCAGGTCTTCGTTAGAGATTTGACCAGCTGTATTGTCCGTATCATAGTAAAATCCGTCCTGAATAGCTGGACCGACACCCAAGTGAATGTCTGGGAAGAGACGACGAGCAGCTTGAGCGAACAAGTGAGCAGCAGAGTGACGCAAGATATCCAAAGCGTTTTCATGGTCAGGTGTTACAATCTCAATCGATCCATCTTCTGTAATGGCACGAGTGATATCAATGAGTTTACCGTTGAATTTACCAGCCAAAGCTTTTTTAGCTAAGGAATTGCTGATAGATTGAGCAATTTCAAAAGTCGTGCTGCCTGATTCATATTCACGAACAGCACCATCTGGGAAAGTAATCTTAATCATAGTTTTCTCCTTTAATATCTATTTTATTTATATTGGGCAATTTTAAGAGCCGAGCAATCTCTTCAGCGGTCTCCTTTTCCGATCGACTGCCGTCTGTCATAAGGCTAGGATAGCCTAATTTTTTTGCTTCCTTCCGCACCATTTGGGCAAAAAGAATGTCCCGCTGCATCCAGTTTTCAAAAGCTTGCTCGGGATTGGATGTGTCCTCTAAAACATAGGGAACCCATTCTCTCTGCTGATAATGCTTTGTCTGAAAATCAGCTGTCGGAGTCAAGCATAGATAGGAAACCGCTGGTCCGTCTAGGCTTTTTACCAAGTGAGGCAACAGCCCTGCTCCCTCCACCAAAAGTGGCTTCTCTTGGTGTTCTAGCAAGTAAGACGCTACATAAGGAAAAATCTCCTCATAAAAACGCCATTCTTCATCTGCCATCTCCTTTGGATGTCTCAACCAGATTTGATCCGGACTTCTGTCCTGTCTCAGAAGGGAAATCGGCTTTGCGTTCGCTCTTGCTTGATCCATCATCTGGTCTGTCAAATCATCTAACTTGATATGAAGCAGATCGTACTTCCGAGCAAGAAGGAAAGCAATTGTTGACTTCCCGCTGTAAGGCGATCCACCAATCATATAGAGCATAACTCTTCCTCCTTCCGACAAAATAAAAAGCGACAATCCTAAAAGGACGTCGCAACGTGGTTCCACCTTCATTCATGTACAACAAAAAAGTTTGTTGACACCTCTGATTGGCTCTAACGTAGCCACCGTTTCATGTTTGCATAAAAACAAATCGAGTAGTCCCAGCTACATCCTCTGCGTGATTCCCAGCTCCACACGCTCTCTGAAAGATTTCCTGTAGGTGATATGTCTCTAAAAAGTATTATAACACGATTGGAAAAATTTGCAAGCCCTATGATTAAAATGTATTGTGTTTTGGAACCATTCGAAACAGCACAGCTCTAAAACGCTTCTGTTACCGTGTAGCACAAAAAGAAAGTTTTGGAACCATTCGAAACAGCACAGCTCTAAAACATAGCCACATTATTATAAGGACCTGTTCTAGTTTTGGAACCATTCGAAACAGCACAGCTCTA
>NZ_KV817464.1:61926-62282 GCF_001814695.1 Streptococcus sp. HMSC066E07 | reverse complement strand
GGAACCATTCGAAACAGCACAGCTCTAAAACTTCGTACCAGTCCAGATTCTTTCTAGCTTTGTTTTGGAACCATTCGAAACAGCACAGCTCTAAAACTTTCTCCTGTGATTCTATTTTCTTTGCTCCGTTTTGGAACCATTCGAAACAGCACAGCTCTAAAACGTAATGTTATTTTTGCTTTTGTCTAATAGTGTTTTGGAACCATTCGAAACAGCACAGCTCTAAAACTAACCAATAGGAATAACTCGAATTTCGTTGGTTTTGGAACCATTCGAAACAGCACAGCTCTAAAACTTCCTTTAATAGCCGCTCTTTTCAGTCTGTGTTTTGGAACCATTCGAAACAGCACAGCTCT
>NZ_KV817464.1:61498-61721 GCF_001814695.1 Streptococcus sp. HMSC066E07 | reverse complement strand
GAACCATTCGAAACAGCACAGCTCTAAAACTTTCGTATGCTGGCGTCTGTACAGCCTTGGGTTTTGGAACCATTCGAAACAGCACAGCTCTAAAACTGTGCTTGAGTATAATTCACTTTCTGAAATGTTTTGGAACCATTCGAAACAGCACAGCTCTAAAACTGTAATCCACCATAACCAAACTCAATATCAGTTTTGGAACCATTCGAAACAGCACAGCTCT
>NZ_KV817464.1:60569-60859 GCF_001814695.1 Streptococcus sp. HMSC066E07 | reverse complement strand
GGAACCATTCGAAACAGCACAGCTCTAAAACTATAGGTCTTCAACTGTTGGTTTAACTCCTGTTTTGGAACCATTCGAAACAGCACAGCTCTAAAACTTGTACTTCGACCAATCTTGCGTTTGAGGGGTTTTGGAACCATTCGAAACAGCACAGCTCTAAAACATATACTTCTTGTTCCCATCTGTCTTACTGGTTTTGGAACCATTCGAAACAGCACAGCTCTAAAACTGCTTGTACTCGGCGAGCTTGGTGTCGGTAGTTTTGGAACCATTCGAAACAGCACAGCTCT
>NZ_KV817464.1:59302-59528 GCF_001814695.1 Streptococcus sp. HMSC066E07 | reverse complement strand
TTGGAACCATTCGAAACAGCACAGCTCTAAAACCGCTCTCCTCGACCAAAATTTGAGCGTGGGGTTTTGGAACCATTCGAAACAGCACAGCTCTAAAACTTATAAAATGGTTGTTTTAACATACCTTTTGTTTTGGAACCATTCGAAACAGCACAGCTCTAAAACATAATTCAGATGTGAATTCAGGAGGGAGTAGTTTTGGAACCATTCGAAACAGCACAGCTCT
>NZ_KV817464.1:58205-58496 GCF_001814695.1 Streptococcus sp. HMSC066E07 | reverse complement strand
GGAACCATTCGAAACAGCACAGCTCTAAAACTACTATCAACATATTCAGCCTTTAAATTTGGTTTTGGAACCATTCGAAACAGCACAGCTCTAAAACCAAAATGAAAATAAATTGAAAGTTTACAAAGTTTTGGAACCATTCGAAACAGCACAGCTCTAAAACTTGTTTTATCCCCATTACTTGACAAATACCGTTTTGGAACCATTCGAAACAGCACAGCTCTAAAACAACCTTGTGATGGATTCCCTTCACAGTCCCGTTTTGGAACCATTCGAAACAGCACAGCTCTA
>NZ_KV817464.1:57676-57899 GCF_001814695.1 Streptococcus sp. HMSC066E07 | reverse complement strand
GAACCATTCGAAACAGCACAGCTCTAAAACCTTTTACTTCAAAAGGGAAGACACTCCCATGTTTTGGAACCATTCGAAACAGCACAGCTCTAAAACTTGTTGAATTTAGGAAGTTTATCGCGATATGTTTTGGAACCATTCGAAACAGCACAGCTCTAAAACTTGACTTCAACAACCTTGCCTTTGACCTCAGTTTTGGAACCATTCGAAACAGCACAGCTCT
>NZ_KV817464.1:56813-57038 GCF_001814695.1 Streptococcus sp. HMSC066E07 | reverse complement strand
TGGAACCATTCGAAACAGCACAGCTCTAAAACTGAGCTTTTTGCCAATCGAATTTATTGTTAGTTTTGGAACCATTCGAAACAGCACAGCTCTAAAACTATTTAGCAGCGTCTTCAGCATCTGTTACAGTTTTGGAACCATTCGAAACAGCACAGCTCTAAAACTTGTGGGTGACTTCTGCATAATCACCACACGTTTTGGAACCATTCGAAACAGCACAGCTCT
>NZ_KV817464.1:56491-56713 GCF_001814695.1 Streptococcus sp. HMSC066E07 | reverse complement strand
GAACCATTCGAAACAGCACAGCTCTAAAACTTCCATTCAGGCTTGTCCAATACTGGAGCGGTTTTGGAACCATTCGAAACAGCACAGCTCTAAAACTGCTCTATGAACTACTATTTAAACTAGGGAGTTTTGGAACCATTCGAAACAGCACAGCTCTAAAACTAGCTCGTAGAGCAGTCTTGCCCCACTGTTGTTTTGGAACCATTCGAAACAGCACAGCTC